>JBHHXU010000404.1:0-1505 GCA_046757185.1 Thermodesulfobacteriota bacterium | reverse complement strand
AGATGTGCTCCAGTATATCCGTTCTGCTCAGGACCGTATTCTTATTGTATGCCATATACTCCAGTATCGCGTACTCCCTGGAAGAGAGGGTAGTCGGCTTTCCCCCCCTCCGCACCTCATGGGACGCCGTGTTGATCTCAAGGTCGTCGATCCTGATGAGCGCCTCCTTAATGGTGGACTTCCGCCTCACCAGCGACCTCACCCGCGCGAGAAGTTCGTCAAAATCGAAGGGCTTTGTCAGATAGTCGTCCGCCCCGGCGTCGAGGCCACCTATCTTATCGGATGTGGTATCTCTGGCCGTCAGCATGATAGCCGGGATCCCTATCTCTTTCTTCCGCAGGGTGCTCAGGATTGTCAGTCCATCGACCTTGGGAAGCATGATGTCGAGGATAATGGCATCATAGGGCATGTTCTCGGCCAGATAGAGCCCCTCCTCCCCGTCAGAGGCGGTATCGACACCGTACCCCTCATCTTTAAAACCCCTTTCGAGAATCTTTAAAAGGTGTTTTTCATCCTCTACAATCAGGAGACGCATTCTTACCTCCCTTCTTAAAACCGTGAAACCACAACTACTCAGGTAGACAGGCTGAAGACTGAAGTAAATCCACATGGGTAGTTACCATTCTTTTTCTAGCAGCCTTCAGCCTGACCTCCTGTCAGAGTCAGGTAATCCTCCCCATCTTGGTCAGGAAGTCGCCGACGGCGAGCCTGACGACGGCGCTCCTCGTCCACCTCTGGCCGAGGGCCTTGCTGTACTCCTTTGCAAGCTCATCGAGGTGCTCGATATGCTCATCCTCCAGATAGAGGGTGCACCTCACGATCTCCTCATCATGTCCATGCTCATGATGTTTCATAATCTCTCCCTCAACGTTTTGTTCACGGTTTCCCCTACTGCCTTCAAAGTTGTCCTCCCTTCCCTGCCTTGCTCACTATCCTCTCCTTCCACTCCCTGTGCCTGTTGATAATGGCGACAACCTCTTCGGGGTCATCGGTCAACGTGATGAAATCAAGATCCCTTTTGGATATTGTCCTCTTTCTGCACATAATATCCCTCATCCACTCCATGAGGCCGGACCAGTACTCCGTCCCGACGAGGACGAGGGGAAAGGTGTATATCTTATGGGTCTGAATGAGGGTGAGGGCTTCAAAGAGCTCATCGAGTGTGCCGAAGCCGCCAGGCATGCAGATATACCCCATCGCATACTTGACAAACATAACCTTCCGGGCGAAGAAGTATTTGAACTGAAGCGACTTGTTCTGGTACGGGTTTGGTCTCTGCTCCATGGGGAGGGTAATGTTGAGCCCTATCGACATACCCCCCCCCTCGGTGGCCCCCGTATTGGCTGCCTCCATAATCCCCGGTCCCCCGCCGGTCATTATGTTGTAGCCGGTGTCTACGTGAATTATCTCGCCCGTTACACCGGAGGCGAGGTCAGAGCAAAGGTAGAGCGAGGTCTTGGCTACCTCATCGGCGGTAATGCTGCGCCTCATAGGGGAGCGTTCGG
>JBHHXU010000403.1:0-1520 GCA_046757185.1 Thermodesulfobacteriota bacterium | reverse complement strand
ATCGCCGTCGACGATTATTTGCCTTACCTCGGTGTAGGTGAGCCGCTCGTGGCTCCTGATGACGCTCTCGTAGAAGCTGCCCTTCTGTGGTACCCCCTCTTTATCGAAGTCGATCTCAGCGGTAAAGGCGAGCCGTTCGACACGGGGGTTCAGGCTGCAGATGCCGTTAGAGAGCCGCTCCGGCAGCATGGGGATACACCGGTCGGGGAAGTAGACGCTCGTTCCCCTCCGATACGCCTCCTCATCGAGGGGGCTCCCCTCCTTCACGTAGTGGCTTACATCGGCTATCGATACCCAGAGGCGGTACCCGTTCCTTATGCGCTCCACCGAAACGGCATCGTCAAAATCCCTGGCCGTTTCACCGTCGATGGTAACCATCTTTCTTCCCCTGAGGTCAGTCCTCCCTTTGAGTTCCCCCTCCAGCACCTGTTGCGGAACCTTATCGGCTTCGACTACCACCTCGGCGGGGAACGCATGTGAAAGACCATGCTTTCTGACGATAACTTCTATCTCAACATCGGGGTCGTCGCAATGTCCCACGACCTCCCGAACCCGCCCCGAAGGCGCCCTGTGCGCATCGGGCCACTTCGTAATCTCCACCTCCACGATATCCCCGTCAGCAGCGCCGTTTGTCCCCTTTGGCGGAATGATTACATTCTGGAGTATCCTCTCGTCAGAGGGGACAACAACGGCAAAGCCCTGCCCCTTCTCATACCTCCCGACGATTACTCCCGGCCTCCTCTCGAGTATGCGGATGATCCTTCCTTCCCTCTTGCCGTCCCTCTTCGTCTTTTCCACGCGGGCGATCACCCTGTCCCCGTGCATCGCCCCTTTCATATTCACCGGGTTGATAAAGATGTCTCCGCCCCCCTCATCAGGGATGACGAAGCCGAAGCCGTTCGGGTGGCAGCTCAGCTCCCCTGTTACGAGGTTCATCCGTGAGGGGAGACCATACCTGCCGCCCCGTATCTTGACGATTGTCCCTTCAGAAAGGAGGTCGTTAAGGAGGTTCTTAAAACCCCTCTTTCCCTCTCTTGGTATATGGAACCTCTGGACCATCTCCCTGTAAGAGATTGGCCGGGAGGAGCCGCCACTTAAAAACGCAAGTATTGCCTCTTTGCTGTAGCTCACCTGAAATATTATCCTCCTTTACTGTGTGATAGTTTGCTTATTTGTACCCTACTGTCCTTAACTGAGGTTATAACAGTGATATCTCGCAATTGAGAAGGTAGTGATGAATTGTGCAGTGTTGACTCTCCTATTCTCTGTTCTTACGGCAGGGAGTGAAATGATACATGGCAAGCCGCAACCATTGGCGGCAGGTATTGGCATTTCTGAGAGCTTTTATTAAAGCGCGCGACTGTGTGAGAACCCATCATGTGTGAGACGATGGCGGTTACTACCGACATGATGACCTGCTTTCTGGCGCGGTAGTTTCCGCCACCTCGTTTTTTTTAAAGCTTACCCCGGCGTATTCTATCCCACTGTCGCCATCAGTTGCTTCATACCCACCAGGTTTA
>JBHHXU010000402.1:0-1524 GCA_046757185.1 Thermodesulfobacteriota bacterium | reverse complement strand
GCAGCGGTTCGGAGGGGAAGAACTTTGCCATCAAGGGGGTGCTTGAGGCAAAGAGGGGGAAGGGGAACCATATCATAACAACGAAGGTTGAGCACCCCTCGGTACTCGGCACCTGCAAGCACCTCGCAAAAATAGGGTACGACGTGACCTTCCTCGATGTTGACAGTGAGGGTCTCCTCGACCTCGACCAGTTGAAGGGGGCCATCAGGCCGGAGACGTTGCTTATCACCATTATGTTTGCCAATAATGAGACGGGCGTCATCTTCCCGATGGAGGAGATCGGAAAGATAGCGCGTGAGCACAAGGTGACCTTCCACACCGACGCCGTCCAGGGTGTCGGCAAGGTGCCCCTTGACGTCAAGAAGGCCAATGTGGATATCCTGACTCTCTCAGGGCACAAGCTGTACGCTCCCAAGGGGGTCGGCGCCGTTTATGTGAAGAAGGGGGTGCGGGTGCAGCCCCTCATACACGGTGGACACCAGGAGCGGAACAGGCGCGCCGGTACGGAGGATGTGGCAGGTATCGTAGCGCTCGGCAAGGCGTGTGAGATAGCCGAGAGGGATATGGAGAAGGAAACCGGATACCTCCTCAATTTGAGGAGCCGTCTTGAGAAGGGACTCTTGGAGAGGATAACCCATGCGAAGATAAACGGCCACCCGGAGAAGAGGATTCCCAACACCGCCAATATAGGTTTTGATTTTGTAGAGGGTGAATCGATACTGCTGAACCTCGATATGAAGGGGGTCGCCGCGTCGTCCGGGTCGGCCTGTACGTCCGGCACCCTTGAACCGTCCCACGTTCTCGTGGCGATGGGGGTCTCCCTCGAGGCCTCTCACGGCTCGGTACGATTCAGTCTCGGCAGGGAGAACACGGAGGAGGAGGTCGACTATGTGGTGGAGGCTTTGCCTCCCCTGGTCGAGCGGCTCAGAAGCATGTCTCCCCTCTACTCCGCTGCCACTGGCCAGAGGGCAGAGATCGATTTCGAGGCGATAAGTAAACATTAAAATAGTAAAGGAGAATAGGTATGTACAGCGAGAAAGTAATGGACCACTTTAATAACCCGAGGAATGTGGGAGAGGTTGCTAACCCTAACGGAGTCGGGACGGTGGGCAATCCGGCGTGTGGTGATATCATGAAGCTCACCATCAAGGTCGATGACGACAGCATTACGGATATAAAGTTCAAGACCTTCGGATGTGGCGCGGCAATTGCGACGAGCTCGATGGTGACAGAGCTTGTCAAGGGGAAATCGCTAGCCGACGCGGAGAAGGTAACCAATCAGGCAGTTGCGGAGGCCCTCGACGGTCTCCCGCCTCTGAAGATGCACTGCTCGAACCTTGCCGCGGATGCCCTTCACGCGGCGCTTGAGGACTACAAGAAGAATCAGGGCGAGTGATTGAAGAGCGGGGGGTATTAACGACCCGGTTGTGCCGGATGTGGCTCCCTCTCTGCCTTCTTGCCTGGCAGGTGGGGCTAGGAATAGCCTGAAAATTGCTTGACTATTCCTCTTTTTTCACTTACATT
>JBHHXU010000401.1:0-1525 GCA_046757185.1 Thermodesulfobacteriota bacterium | reverse complement strand
TCCGCATGAGCCTCTGGAAGAGGTAGAGATCTTCATTGGTGAGCCTCCCTGAGGCTATGCCGCCGACCCTCGACCCGTCAGCCCCCTTGAGCCTGTCCTCGATGAGTGACAGCGCCTCATCCCACGTGGCGTCACGGAACCTCCCCTCCTCCTTTATGAGGGGTGTTGTCAGCCTGTTCGGGTTGTTTACGAAATCGAAACCGAACCGGCCACGGGCGCAGAGGGTCTCGTTGTTAACGCCCGTCTCCTCCTTTGATACCACCCTCAGGACGTCACCCTCTCTTGCCTGTACCGTCATCTGGCACCCGGTGCCGCAATAGGAGCAGACCGTCTCGGCGCCCGTCAGATCCCACGGGCGCGACTTATAACGGTAGGGGAGACGCATAAAACAGCCGACGGGACATACCTCAATGCAGTTCCCACAGTGGTCACAGTCGAGTTCTCCCCTGCCGAAGCTCGTCTCCTCCTGATGGAGCCCCCTCCCGACGGCCCCCAGCGCGTTTACCCCGACGACCTCACTGCATACCCTTACACACCTCATGCACTGGACACACCGGTTCGAGTTCTTGACAATCACCGGGCTCAGGATGTAGTCCTTCTCGTGGAACCGGTTCCTCTTTTCGGTGATGCTCCCCTCACGGGGGCCGTGGCGGTGGACCATATCCTGTAGTTCACACTCCCCCCCCTTGTCACAGACGGGACAGTCAAGAGCGTGGTTCGAGAGGAGGAACTCGAGCATCGCCGCCCTCGCCGATATGACGGTCGGCGACTCGGTGGCGACCACCATATCCTGCATCACAGGGGTGATACAGGAGGGCTGGAGCTTTCTCTGCCCCTCTATCTCGACGAGGCACATCCTGCACGAGCCGAGTGGAGATAGTCTCCCGTAGTAGCAGAAGGTCGGTATATCGTAACCGGCCTTACGGGCCGCATCGAGGATGAGGGTCCCGTCCTCTACGGTCATCTCTTTTCCATTTATCGTTAATGTAGCCATAACATCACCCTAACCCTGTACCATGCACCGTTTGTTCTTAACGTGATACTCAAACTCCTCGCGGAAGTGCTTCAGCGAACCGCGGAGGGCCATGACGGCGCCGTCCCCGAGGGGACAGAAGGTACTTCCGAAGATATTGGCGCAGACCCTCTCAAGGAGTTCGATATCACCCTCCCGCCCCTCTCCATGCTCAACCCTCTTCAGGACCTCCGTCATCCAGGATGTGCCCTCCCTGCACGGGGTGCACTTGCCGCACGACTCGTGGCTGAAAAATTTGTTGATGATATATGAGACCTTTACCATGCAGGTCGTTTTGTCCATGACGATGACGGCCCCCGAACCGAGCATGCTCCCCTTTGCCGCGAGGGAATCGAAGTCCATGGGAGTATCGAGGTCCTCTTCGACCAGCATGGGCGCCGTGACGCCGCCGGGGATGACGGCCTTGAACTTCTTCCCCCCCTTCATCCCTCCCGCGTCGTTATCTATGAGGTCCCTTATGGTCGTACCCATTGGGAGTTCGTAGACGCCCGG
>JBHHXU010000400.1:0-1532 GCA_046757185.1 Thermodesulfobacteriota bacterium | reverse complement strand
CCAGGATTTCCCAAGAGGCCTGACAGGGTCACCCGATGGAGATGAGAGGCTACGGTGAGAAAGGGTCCGGGACTATCCTCCCGACAGGACGAGGAAGTTTCGCAGTATATCCTTGCCAACCTCCGTTAAGATCGATTCGGGATGGAACTGAACCCCCTCGACGATGAGTTTCCGATGCCGTATCCCCATGACCTCCCCCTCTTCCGTCCAGGCGTTTATCTCAAAGTCGGCGGGGATCGTCTTCCTCTCAATAACCAGCGAGTGGTAACGGGTCGCCACAAAGGGGTTTTCGATCCCCTTGAAGATCGTCTTGCCATCATGAAATCTTGGTGAGGTTTTCCCGTGCATGAGACGCTCGGCCCTCACGATGGCGGCGCCGAAGGCGTACCCGATGGACTGATAGCCGAGGCAGACCCCAAGAAGGGGCACCTTCCCGGCGAAGTGGCTGGCAACCGCCACGGAGACGCCGGCCTTTTCGGGGACACAGGGGCCTGGAGAGAGTACTATTCGCTCCGGTTTAAGGGCCTCTATCTCCTCTACGGTAATCGTGTCGTTTCGATAGACAACCACCTCCTCACCTAGCTCACCAAAGTATTGAACAAGGTTGTAGGTAAAGGAGTCGTAATTGTCGATCATGAGCAGCATAGTAATGAGTCCTTATAACGTGAAGTGTGAGGGGTTACTCGAGACCCGCCCGCGCTATCTCAACCGCCTTCAGCATTCCCCTTGCCTTGTTAATGGTCTCCTGGAACTCCGACTCCGGATCCGAATCGGCAACAATACCGGCGCCCGCCTGGATATAGATCTTCCCCCCCTTGATGAGGATGGTCCGTATGGTGATACACATATCCATATTCCCTGAGAAACCGATGTACCCCACCGCGCCGCCGTAGGGGCCGCGCCTGCACGGCTCCATCTCATCGATAATCTCCATTGCCCTTATCTTCGGCGCTCCCGTCAAGGTGCCCGCCGGGAAGCAGGCACGGAGAGCATCGAGGGCATCCTTCCCCTCTGCGAGTGTTCCGTGAACGTTGGAGACAATATGCATGACATGGGAGTAGCGCTCGACGACCATGAACTCATTCACCTCAACACTACCCGTCTCCGATACCCTCCCGATGTCGTTCCTCCCGAGGTCAACGAGCATGATATGTTCCGCCCTCTCCTTGGCGTCGCCAAGAAGCTCCCTCTCATACTCGATGTCCTCCGTGTCGCTCTTTCCTCTCGGCCTGGTGCCGGCAATGGGCCTCACGTCGATATCTCTCCCCTCTACACGAACGAGGATCTCCGGGGATGAACCCACCAATTCGACATCACCAAGTCGGAGAAAGAACATATAGGGTGAAGGATTCACAAGCCTCAGCGCCCTGTAGACATCAAAGGGCTCGACATCAAGCTCCGTCTGAAACCGCTGTGAGAGGACCACCTGAATAATATCACCCGCACGGATGTACTCCTTGGCACTCTTGACTGCCCCGACAAATCCATCCCTGGTACAGTTCGAGACAATATCCTCCCCCGATATATCCCGA
>JBHHXU010000399.1:0-1533 GCA_046757185.1 Thermodesulfobacteriota bacterium | reverse complement strand
CGACAAACTCCACGAGGTCTGTTGCATCAAATCCCGATGGTACGACGATGGTCACTCCTTCGCTGAAATAGAACTCCCCGCCGGGCAAAACCGGCCGCGGCGGCGGGTAATCTTTTAAATACTCCTCTATAATATGTACCGTTTCCCACCTGAGATCTTCAACGGATTTGTAGGTGTAGGGGTTAAGGTTGGCAAGACGCTCGGCCAGGCTCTTCTCCTCAAGCCACTCGGCAACCCAGACGGCAAAATCGTTAGTATAGTATCTTGACTGTGGCGTGACCTTGAGAAAATACTGGTGCATGTGGTGAAAGACACATTCAGGGCTCGCCTGCTTGAGGATCGAGGCCCACCGTCCTGTGGACGTTAGTAAGCCTACACACTCAAAAAAGGTAAACGTTTTAACCATCGCTCTCTGCGCCTCTCCTCACCTGTGCAATTACCACTCTTGCCATCCTTACCCGCTTATGCCTATTCTTTTATCGGCTGTGACTCTATCAGCATTGAACAGATATCTCAACTTCCCTGTCATGCCACTACTCACTCAGATGAACTGTCTTGCTTGCCATTCTTTAGATAAACCGTCCTGATCGGGAAGGGGATTACGATACCCTCTCTCCTGAATCGGGCAAATATCCTCTTCCTCAAATCATGCTGGACACGATATTGATCAACATACTTGGCAATCTGGCAGATAAGGGTAAAATCAAGTGACGAATCGCCAAAACCGGGCATGAACCGTACAAAAGGGGCGGGCTCCTTCAGAAGACCGGGTATATCCCCGACAGCGGCTTCTGTCTCCTCGATCAGTATCCTCTCCACCTCGACCGGATCGGAGTCGTAGCTTACCCCTATCGGTATGAGAAGAGACATCTTCTTTTCGGGGTAGTAGTAATTCGTTATGGTCGTCTGTGAAAGCTTGTTGTTTGGGATGATAATCACACTGTTCGTTATCATCTTTATCCTGGTGGTCCTCCACCCGACATCAATCACATACCCCTCCTCTCCGGAATCGAGCTTTATATAGTCACCGACCCTGATCGGCTGTTCAACAATGATGTGAACCCCCGCAAAGAGGTTGGAGAGGGTATCCTGCAGGGCGAGGGCGACGGCAAGACCGCCCACACCAAGGGCGGTGATAAAGGGGGTAATCGAGATATCCATGCTGCTCAACAGGATGAGGGCGCCGACGGTGAGGATTACCCCTTTTATGACCGTATTGGTCAGACCGGTAGCCTGAATGGGAAAATCGGACTTCTCAATAGAATATTGTGTGAGTTTCGATATGAGATTCGCAAAGACTATCGTGGTAGAGAAGATGAGGAGGATATAGATGGCCTTCAGCAGATGTTCCAGTATCCGTTCCGGAAAGGGAGAGGTATCCACCGCCACATAGAGTGCCAACGCTATAGACCAGTAAAAAGAGGGGTGTCTTATGGAGTCGAGGATGATATCGTCTACCTGTGTCTCTGTGCTGGCTGCCCACTTTCCGAATGCGGTGAGGAGGATCTTCCTGACAATGAGGATAGCAAGCGA
>JBHHXU010000398.1:0-1548 GCA_046757185.1 Thermodesulfobacteriota bacterium | reverse complement strand
ATATGCTGGTTATCCCCGATTCCGCCACGGCGGTGATGGACCCCTTCATGGAGACACCCACCGTGAGCCTCATCTGCAACATCATCGACCCCATTACCAAAGAGGCCTACTCAAGGGATCCGAGGGGCATAGCGCAGATGGCGGAGGCGTACCTCAAATCGACGGGTATAGGAGATACGGCATACTTCGGGCCCGAACCTGAATTCTTTATTCTCGACGATGTACGGTTCAGTCAGGGGGCGGACCACGGTTTCTACCAGATAGATTCTGTCGAGGGGATATGGAATACCGGCACGGATGAGTCGCCCAACCTCGGCTACAAGCCGGGACACAAGGGAGGCTACTTCCCCGTTCCGCCGACGGACAGCCAGGAGGATATCCGCACCGAGATGTGTCTCGTCATGGAGGAGGTCGGGATAGAGATAGAGAGGCAGCACCACGAGGTCGCGACGGCGGGACAGGCGGAGATCGACATGCGGTTCGATAGTCTTCTCAGGATGGGCGACCAGCTCATGTGGTACAAGTACATCGTCAAGAATGTTGCCCGGCGGTGGAACAAGACAGCAACCTTCATGCCCAAGCCGGTCTTCAGTGACAACGGCACCGGTATGCACACCCATCAGTCCATCTGGAAGGGGGGAAAACCCCTCTTTGCCGGTGACCGGTACGGCGGCCTGAGCGACATGGCCATGTACTATATCGGCGGGATACTCAAACACGCTAAGGCCCTCAACGCCTTTACCAATCCGAGCACCAACTCCTACAAACGCCTCGTGCCGGGCTTCGAGGCACCCATAAACCTGGCCTATTCGAGCAGGAACCGGTCGGCGGCGGTCCGTATCCCCATGTACTCCCCGTCCCCGAAAGCAAAGCGGATCGAGGTGAGGTTCCCCGACCCGTCGTGCAACGGTTACCTCGCCTTTGCGGCGATGCTCATGGCCGGTCTCGACGGCATACAAAACAAAGTAGACCCGGGTGAGCCCCTTGATAAGGATATCTACGGCCTCTCCCCTGAGGAGCTCGCCGAGGTTCCCTCGGCAGCCGGCTCGCTGGCGGAGGCCCTCGACGCTCTGAATGACGACCACGAGTTTCTCCTCCAGGGCGATGTCTTTACCCAGGATGTTATTGACACGTGGATCGATTACAAGAAAACGAAAGAGGTCGATGAGCTGAACCTGAGGCCGACGCCTCACGAGTTTGCCCTCTACTTCGACTGCTGAGATTAGTTTATAGATGAGAATAGTGAGGCGCCATAGGGGGTGATCCCCCCGATGGTGCCTCTTACTTTTTGTGGAGTTCGAGTATCTTGCCGATGATGTTGGTCGTCGATACACCACGGACAAGCCTTACCCGCGCTACCCGTCCCCCCCTCGATTTTACGAAATCAGCGCCTACGATGTCGTTACCGGCCCAGTCAGCCCCCTTTACTAGGATGTCAGGCTCTATCGCCTCTATGAGGGTGAGGGGGGTCGAGTCATTGAAAATAACCACGTAGTCGACGCACTCCAGGGCGGCAAGGACCTCCGCCCGCTCCCTCTGAGGAACGAC
>JBHHXU010000397.1:0-1560 GCA_046757185.1 Thermodesulfobacteriota bacterium | reverse complement strand
AGGTTATACAATTAGCCGGAGTGTAAAAAAACATTACACTTTTCGGGGGTATTTCATGGGCTAGGAAAAGCCAATATCAGTGAAATCAGTTTAATATTCAGTAGGTTAGGTGTTGCAGAGAAGTCTAAAGATATTTTACGGTAATCTATGGCTATGTTGTGAGGATGGATACTGAAAACCAATAATAAGTTATCCGCCTGCCTGTGCGTGATTGCACCTGTCTGCCGTCCATGCGGGACAGGCAGGCGCAGACAGGTATCTTCTGCGGTTCATGCATTGTGAGGGATAGTGCCCCTCACTCTCCCCTCAACCCCCTCGTCATGAGCTCCATGACGGCGTCCTTCGGGGGCTTATCCTCATAGAGAATCTGATAGGTATTTTCGGTGATAGGCATGTCGACCAAGTACTTCATTGAAAGGTTATAGGCCGACTTCGTTGTCTTCACCCCTTCGGCGACCATTTTCATCTCTGTCACACTCTCCTTCAATCCTTTCCCCTTACCGAGGGCGAGGCCGACCGACCGGTTCCTGCTCAGGTCGCCGGTGCAGGTGAGAACGAGGTCACCGAGCCCGGAGAGGCCGGAGAAGGTCCGAGAGTCGGCGCCCATGGCCGCACCGAGCCTGACCATCTCCGCGAGCCCCCTCGTAATCAGTGCGGCCCGCGCATTGGTCCCCAGACCGAGTCCGTCGCTTATCCCCACGGCGAGGGCAATGACGTTCTTCAGTGAGCCGCCGAGCTCCACGCCGACCATATCACGGTTGGTGTAGACCCTGAAGGTGGGGGTCGAAAAGGCCTGCTGCACCTTAATGGAGACATCCTCAGACTCCGCTGCCGCACAGACCGCTGTAGGAAGGCCGAGGCTCACCTCTTTGGCAAAGGAGGGACCTGAAATAACGGCGATGGAACGATGGAAGGTTTCGGGGAGCACTTCTTTCAGGACACCTGAAACCGTCTGAAGACTCGACTCCTCAATACCCTTGGAGGCGCTGACAATGACACCACCCTCCGGTAGTGTATCTGCAATGAGGGGGAAGACGGTACGGACAAATTGGGACGGCACCACATTGACGACCATCCCCGCGCCGGCAACCGCCTCTTCAAGGGAGTCTGTCGCTACCAGCCGGTCGTTGAGCTGAACGCCGGGAAGGAAGCGGCTGTTCTCACGGTGCTCAACGATATCCCGCAGCACCTCCTCCTCCCTCACCCAGAGCTTTACCGAACACCCCTCCTTTCCCGTGAGGAGATGGGCCAGCGCCGTCCCCCAGCTCCCGGCCCCGATAACCCCTATGCGCTTCATAGGAGTCCCCCTTCCCGTTTCAATATCCGATTTGTCACTCCCCCCATCTTACTTCCTCCTTGAAGCCCTCTCTCTCATCCGTTTCTTGACCCACGACAGCCTTACCTTGATGGCCTCCCTGTTCGGGTAGACCTCAATGAGTGAGTTGAGGAGAGCAGCCGCCTCTCGCAGCCGTCCCATCTCCTCGAATATTACCGCTTTGCCGAGACGGGCCTCAAGTGCAATGGGATTGTTGGGATAGCTTTCCATGAGTGTATCGAAGG
>JBHHXU010000396.1:0-1578 GCA_046757185.1 Thermodesulfobacteriota bacterium | reverse complement strand
GCGTGTAGGCTGTCTCCTTCTCCAGCGACGTGTCGTTAAAAAGCTCAATATAAGGGGCACAGGCGGGATTCATATTGGTCAGCCAGAGAACTATCATCTCCTCAAGGGCTATCAGGCTATTGGGTACCCCTTCAGTTTCACCCTTCAGGTAGGCGGCAGGGTCGGTCTCCCTCTTATAGACCGTCACCGGGGGGAAGTCGCTTACAAACTTGAGGAGCGTCTTGTTGACCTCATCGGCGCCCATCCGTTCAGAGAGCCACTCCATTGCCTGCTCAATCACCTCCGGGTTCTTCTGTTCCCGAAAGGTGGCCACCACATGGTGGAGTATCTCATCGATAAGCCCCATGGCATTGATCTGGCCAGCCTGCACCGCCTCTTCAGGGAAGCTGACCAGGTCACGTTTCTCGTTCATCTTACTGGCAAAGAGCCGTACGGCGTGGAAGTTAGCGAAGATGACCCGACCGCTCATGGAAAAGAGGGTATCCGTAAACCGGTACCGGTCACGGGCCTCGCGGGATATGTGAAACTCTACCGGCACATCAACTGTCCTTTTCATACTACGGTCTCCTCCCTCTTTAAGTGATCTAGTTCCGGAGTTTTTTCAGGGAGTGGCGCGCGAAAATGTGGAACAACAGTCCGCCCTTCGCGTCTCCTCCCGACCTGTGTTCAGGAGCCTTTCAGGTAAGATACCACGTCTACAGATATCCTCAAGCTTTTTCCTCTTGCCCGTGCCGTATGGGAGGCATTGTTTGAGTGAATCGTATAGAACTTTCCCTTGACAGGGTATGAAAAAGAGAGCTAACGTGTGGATTCGACTGGTGGATAAGCATTGAGGTAATACGAACCTAACTTACACTATGGCAACGGTAATTTCAGTGGCTTCAGGCAAAGGGGGCGTCGGCAAGAGTGTTGTCGTGACCAATCTCGGTCTCCTCCTCTCCAGACAGGGTCGGCGGGTTGTACTGGCGGACCTGGATGTGGGCGGCGCCGATATCCATATCCTCTTTGGAGAGTTTAACCCCGCAACAACGATCACCGACTTTATCTACGGGAGGGTTGACTCCCTCGAAGAGGTGGTATACCCACTGGTCTTCCCACGGCTCAGCATCATCCCCGGTACAGGCGACACCCTTGCCACCGCGAACATGCCCTTTGCGAGAAAAAAACGCCTCATTAACCATCTCAAAAGGGTTGATGCCGATGTCATCATTGTTGACGTAGGTGCGGGGACCGGCTTTCACGCCCTCGACTTCTTCCTGATGGCCGACCGACACCTCACCGTTGCCACCCCCGACCCGACATCGGTGCTCGACCTCTACCGCTTCGTAAAGCTGGCGGCAATTCGTCGGGTTCTCTCTGTATTTCTCGCGCGAGGGAATGTGGCCGACACACTGGCCCATCAAGATTTTGCCAGTGTGGAAGAGGTGCTGACCGCGGTGGGAAAAACCGATGAGAAAAACCGGGCCATTGCCGAAGGCACTCTGGAGGCGTTCAAACCGTCTCTGATCCTAAACCGTGTCGCCCCAAAGGGGAAGGTGAATACCCTTCAACTCAAGATGACCCTGAAAAAATACGTTG
>JBHHXU010000395.1:0-1624 GCA_046757185.1 Thermodesulfobacteriota bacterium | reverse complement strand
TTACAGCCGATACAATCGAGATCGAGCTTCGGAAAAAGCTCCTTGACCACCTTCGGGTGGGCCTTCAGGATATCGGATATGAGCAGATCTTTGGTAATCTTCATAGAAAGTCCTCCGGTAAAAGCAGTTTCATTTTAGACAAAGTGCAGGTCATTTATGCTGAATGGAAGGCAGAAGGGTAACACACATTACCCCTCCCCACCGCATCTCACTGCGTCGTGGAACTCGTGAACCGTCTTTACCTGTATCCCCTCGGTGATGATCGAGGCAATGCCGTGGACGGCGGCCTTTGCCCCCGCCACAGTGGTAAAGGAGGGGATTCCGTAGACGAGGGACGACCTCCTGATGGAGTAGGAGTCGGCCACACTCTTCGCCCCGAAGGAGGTGTTGATGATCATCGCCACCTTACCGCTCTTGATCCTGTCCACGATGTCGGGCCTCCCCTCACCCACCTTGTAGACAAAGTCGCACTCGACCCCCTCGACCTGAAAGAAGTGTGCCGTCCCCTTTGTGGCGATGATACGGAAACCGAGTTCCACAAGCTCCCTCGCTATCGGGATAAGAGGGAGCTTGTCTTCGTCCTTCACACTGATAAAGACATTACCCTTGAAGGGGAGGGTGTTGCCTGCGGCTATCTGCGCCTTGGCAAAGGCCCTCCCGAAGTCGATGTCAATGCCCATCACCTCGCCTGTCGATTTCATCTCCGGGCCGAGGATGGTGTCAACACCCTGGAACTTTATGAAGGGGAATACCGCCTCCTTTACCGAGGTATGAGCAGGAAGGATCTCTTCGGCAAAACCGAGTTCCCTGAGGGACTTGCCGAGCATGACCCTGGTCGCCAGCTTCGCCAGGGGCCGCCCTATCGCCTTGCTGACGAAGGGGACCGTCCTCGACGCCCTCGGGTTCACCTCGATAATGTATACCTCTCCGTCCCTCACGGCAAACTGGATATTAATCACCCCTATCACCCGCAGCTCCCTCGCGAGGGCAACCGTCTGCCCCCTTATCGTATCAATGAGACCGGGGTCGAGGGAGTAGGGGGGGATGGAACAGGCCGAATCGCCGGAGTGGACGCCCGCCTCCTCAATGTGCTCCATGATACCGCCGATGACGATATCCTCCCCGTCGCTCAGTGCGTCCACATCGACCTCAATGGCATTATTGAGAAACCTGTCGAGGAGGACGGGGTGTTCAGGTGATGCCTCGACGGCCCGCGTCATGTAGGAAAGGAGGCTCGACTCCTCATAGACGATCTCCATTGCCCTCCCTCCGAGGACATAGGAGGGTCTAACCATGACCGAATAGCCTATCTCCCCGGCGATAGCTACGGCATCGTCCACTGAACGGGCCGTTCCACTCTCCGGTCTCTTCAGCCCCAGCCTCTCAAGGAGGGAGTCGAACCGCTCCCTGTCCTCCGCCGCATCAATCGAGTCGGGTGATGTCCCCAGTATCCTTACCCCCGCCTTCTCAAGGGGGACGGCGAGTTTCAGCGGCGTCTGGCCACCGAGCTGGACGATAACGCCGAGGGGCTTCTCCCTCTCAACGATCGTCATAACGTCCTCAAAGGTGAGGGGCTCAAAGGAGAGTCTGTCCGATGTGTCGTAGTCGGTCGATACCGTCTCGG
>JBHHXU010000394.1:0-1624 GCA_046757185.1 Thermodesulfobacteriota bacterium | reverse complement strand
GATTGTCAAAACCTGAACCAACTTTCGTTAGCGGTAAGTTAATGGGACAGCAGTGCTTTCAAATAGAACAAACCAACCTGTTGACGCCGGGGGGAAGGAATCGGCATATAGCGCGGAGAGTGATATATTTCTCTTTGGAACCCCCTGGCAATACAGGCTTAAGGTAGTCAGAGAGCATGGTTATATAGAACTGCCCAGCATCATCCCAAATATCATAATCGACAACGTATCACATCCTATGAGTTTGGTTGGCAACTGGGAGGGTGATATTTCATACTGGACATACGACCGCCCCTCTGATTGTACCACGCCGCATCTTCCTGCTACTAACTCAGACTATTCTTTTCTCGTGACGTACATTGTTAATCCAGGCCCTTCAGAGTTTTATGTGTCTGAGCCGCCAGCCAAACTTCCAGCAGATGGCAGTGCATTTACATCGCGTTTGCTTAATATGGGGTTTAATTTTATACCGACCGCTGTTCCCAATCACCAGTCGGATCGAGGTATAATCTATGATAAAAAATGTTGGGAGACCGGTGTCGGTTGTGTTCCGACATGGATACACGAGGAGGTCATACAAAGGGAATCCTGGCCGGGACAGAGCAGTTCGTATGAATATAGCTTTACGCTGCGCAACTCAGAGCCGGTCGATGTGACCGTTACTGAGATAACGTTAGCTCCTCTGGAACCGGACTCATCGAATTTCAACCTGTTCGAAGTAGCTAATATCAACTTGCCCATCACAATTCCAGCCTGTGGAGGCACGGCGGATATTACGCTTAGATACAAACCGGGTTTTTATCAATTGCCTGACTTCACATCGGGCCACTACCGGCACAAACTGATTCTGCAAACAAAAAACCAATGGGCGGAGTCTCCTGATCCAATGAACGAACCCTTTATCAAAATACATTATAGTGTCTCGGTGAAACCGGAATAATAAAGGTGGGGGTGAACGAAGGTCGCATCCCCCGATTCACCTGCAGAGTTTCCTGATGCACCCTCGCACCGTCACGCCCTCTTCAAGCTCGCCCTTTGCCGCCCGTTCCTCACACCTCTTTTTGCACGCCCGGAGTGCCTCCGTACGGGAAATCTCCTCACGCATAAAATGAGCAAGGTCGTTGTGGTTCACTTCCGCCGCCAACTCCGTGGCCGTTTGACCCTCCTGATCTCGTACATGGAGCGTGGCGCCGCTCTCACTGAGGTCAATCACAACAGCCATGACGTTCTCTTCAGCGCCCCGGTAAACCGCCGTGTAGGCGGCTGCCCGATGGAGGGGGGTTCTCCCGAGCCTGTCCTGCTTGTTGATGTTCGCCCCGCCTCTTATGAGGATACGGACGATCTCGACACGCCCAAGCTCCGCAGCCTCATGCAACGGCGGGGCGCATGTACCATGGCGCACATTAAGAAGCTCCTTATTGTACGTCAGGAGCTTTCGGACCCTCCCAACCTGATTCTTTCGCACCGCCTTGCACATCTCCATCGCCCAGACACGCTTCGGATTGGCGAAGCCGTCCGCATAGAGAGTCTCTGAAAGACAGGTTAAGGTAACGATAACTATAAGAGTGATACTCAGAACCTTCATGTTCTTATGGGCAATAATAGAGCGAGAACTCTTTCTTTA
>JBHHXU010000393.1:0-1626 GCA_046757185.1 Thermodesulfobacteriota bacterium | reverse complement strand
CGCTCCTCTTCCTCAACCGCCGCGGCTTCTCAAACCTCCTCATCTGCAAGGAGTGCGGCCACACTTTCCACTGCCTCAACTGCTCCGTCTCTCTCACCATGCACAAGGGGAAAAGGATTCTCCTCTGCCACTACTGCGACTTCTCCCTGCCCATTCCTCAAACCTGCCCCGAGTGCAGCGGCTACACTCTCTCGGATATCGGTCTCGGCACGGAGCGAGTCGAGGAGGAGGTGAGAACTCTTTTTCCCAAAGCCCGTGTCGCGCGGATGGACAGGGATACGACGCGGAAAAAGGGGAGTCATGGACGAATTATCGATGCCGTCGAGAGGGGTGATGTGGATATCCTCATCGGAACCCAGATGATCGCGAAGGGGCACCACTTCCCCCGTGTTACCCTCGTCGGTATCATTTCAGGCGACACGGCCCTCCATATCCCCGACTTCAGGGGGGGCGAGAGGAGCTTTCAGATGATTACCCAGGCGGCGGGGCGTTCCGGAAGGGGGAGTGAACCGGGGCGGGTGGTGGTACAGAGCTATGACCCGGAGAACCCCTGTTTCAACAGGGCTAGGCGCCACGACTATGAGGGATTCTTTAACGACGAACTTCCCCTCAGAAAGGAGGTGGCCTATCCGCCCTTTACGCGCATTGCCCTGATCAGGGTTGATGGGAACAGTGAGGAGCAGGTGGTGAAGGCGATAACGGCCCTGAGGAGGGAGGGAGACAGGGCCTCCCAAGGGGGGATCACCATCCTCGGCCCGGCCCCCGCCTTCCTCGTAAGACTCAAGGGGAGACACCGGTGGCAGATGCTTATAAAGGGGAGGAGCGTGAAGCAGTTGCACACTCTCCTGTCCGAGGTGAAGGCGGCGTTTGACCAGAAGAGGTTCAGGGGGGTTACCCTTACTATCGATGTAGACCCGGCGGGGACAAGCTGATATGGTTTTTTCTATCAGCGCCGCCTGATTACTATGGACCCGTTACAGATAATCGAAAAGTATTACGACAGGGAATCGCCGTCTACCACTACCTCGTCCGGCACAGTGAGATGGTGGCAGAAAAGGCCGTCGAGGTCGCCGGGAGGGTGGAGCACCTGAACCCCGATGTGGACTTTATTAGGGAGGCGGCCATGCTCCATGACATTGGCATCTTCCTGACCAGTGCCCCCTCAATAGGGTGTCATGGAGATAAGCCGTACATCTGTCACGGCTATCTGGGAAGAGAGATCGTGGAGCGTGAGGGGCTCCCCCGGCACGCCCTCGTCTGTGAGCGTCATATCGGTGTAGGGATAACCGTCGAGGAGATTGACGGGAAGAACCTCCCCCTTCCTAGGAGGGAAATCATGCCCCTCTCAATCGAGGAGCGGATTATATGTTTCGCCGACAAGTTCTTCTCCAAACAGGAGGAATTCCTGTTGCGGGAGAAACCGATTGAGAGGATCAAGAAGGGGCTCTCCAAACTGGGTGATGAAAAGGTGAAGCGGTTTGAAGAGATGGTTGCCTTTTTTGGATCATGAACCGCTTCCCGACTGTGATATGGCGACCGCAATATGCTTTGAGAAGTGAAGCCATTTATATTATAATCCCACAATGTCTGTTTTAAACATACTAACCTACCCCGACCCCTTCCTCA
>JBHHXU010000392.1:0-1629 GCA_046757185.1 Thermodesulfobacteriota bacterium | reverse complement strand
TCAATACCCTTCTCTTCCTTTGGATCAACGACCGTACCATAGTAGAAACGGTGGGACTCAAAATGTGAGACATCCCTAGTTGTCCTGAATATCCTTCTGGCGATAGCCTCAGCCTCCGGACCGCTGAGACGGACGACGCCTATCCCCCCCTCGCCGGGAGGGGTAGCTATCGCTGCTATGGTATCGGTAAGGTTCATAAACGATAGGGGACTTCCGCTGAGGTCTCACTCACCAGCGCATAGCGGTGGTGTTACGCCATGACCACTTGATGTTACCGGATTTGCGCGGCCTTCTCAAGAGGGGGGGATGTAGTACTCCTCAGGCTCAGTGTGTCGTCTTCTGGATGTAGTACTGCTGTCCGATCTGGAGGATATTGTTGACCAGCCAGTAGAGGACGAGACCGGTGGGGAAGTTGAGGAACATGAAGGTGAAGATGATGGGCATGAACATCATCATTTTCGCCTGTGCCGGGTCCATCGCCGTGGGGGTCATCTTCTGCTGTATAAACATGCTTGCCCCCATCAGGAGGGGGAGGGGGCCAAAGGCCGAACCACCGAGCATGGGGAGCGCTTCGGGGAGGACCATGAGCGTATCCGGGGCGGAGAGGTCCGTTATCCATAGCATGAAGGGGGCGTGACGCAGCTCTATCGCAACATAGAGCACCTCATAGAGGGCGATGAAGACGGGTATCTGGAGGATCATTGGGAGGCAGCCACCGAGGGGATTGATCTTGTGTCGCTTGTAGAGCTCCATGAGCTCCTTGTTCATCCTCTGCTTGTCGTCCTTGTAGCGCTGTTTCAGGGCGGCCATCTGGGGCTGCATCCTCTGCATATCCTTCATCGACTTGAGGCCATGCTTCGAGAGGGGGTAGAAGATAACCTTAATGACCACCGTCAGGAGGATAATAGCTATGCCGTAGTTACCGAGGTAACGGTTGAAGAAGTTCAACGCCACGAGCATGGGCCGCGCGAGGAAGGCAAACATGCCGAACTCTATCGACTCTTCGAGGTGGAGGTTATACGACTTTAACCGGTTATACTCTTTAGGGCCAATGTAGGCCGTGTACTGGAAGGTGGTGTCGCCTGCGGGTGAGAGGGCTACAGGAAAGGCGAGGCTCCCCCGTATCTCACCCTCTGCGGCGGCGCCGGACGACCATTCGATCCTTCCATCGCCCTTCGGAATGAGAGTCGTGAGAAAGTATTTGTCCTCCAGACCGATCCATTGAGGCGCCCCCTTGAAACCTTCCTTCGCCTCATCCTCATCGGGCCTTTCAATAGTATCGTCATTGTAGATGACCGTCCCGCTGTGGTAGGAGTAACCCTTGACCTTCTTTGCGGGTACAGGCGAGTAGACGGCGAGATCTGTCGTAACCTTTGCGTTAACGGGCTGTCCGGTACCGTTGGAGACGACTATCTCACCGCTGACCATATAATCGGTTGCTGAGAAGGCGTACCTCTTTTCAACCCTCAACCCTTCAGGCGAAACCCATACGAAGGCGAGTGTCCCATCCTGGCCGGACGATACCGTTACTGCCTTTGTGGAGGGAAGAAAGTTTAATGTGCTCTTCCTCCCTTCATTGGCGATCGCGGTGGCAAATGAGTAGTTTTGACCACTTTGGGGAACAATATC
>JBHHXU010000391.1:0-1674 GCA_046757185.1 Thermodesulfobacteriota bacterium | reverse complement strand
GATAAGAGGAAGGCCATAATGCTTTCCCATAATTATCAACGTGATGAAGTGCAGGAGACCGCCGATATCACCGGCGATTCCCTCGGATTGAGTCAGGCGGCAGCCGATTCCGATGCCGAGGTGGTCGTCTTCTGCGGCGTCCATTTCATGGCAGAGAGCGCCTCCATCCTTTCACCCCACAAGACGGTGCTCCTGCCGAGACTCGACGCCGGTTGCCCCATGGCCGATATGATTACCGATGAACAGCTTCAGAGGGAAAAGGATACACGCCCCGGCATCCCCGTTGTCGCCTATGTCAATACAACGGCAGCGGTCAAGGCATTGAGCGATATCTGCTGCACCTCGGCGAATGCCGCACGGGTGGTTGATTCTGTCGATGCCGAAAAGGTCTATATGATACCCGACAGAAACCTCTCTCGCTACGTTGCACAAAAAACAAAAAAGGAGATCGAGTGGTGGGACGGCTACTGCGCGACCCACGACAGGCTTACCCCTAACGAGGTGAGAGAGGCAAAACGGAAGCACCCGGAAGCCCTCTTCATGTGTCATCCCGAGTGCAGGCCCGATGTCGTCGAGCTGGCGGACCATGTCTGCTCCACCTCCGGGATGTACACCTTCGCGCAGGAGAGCAGTGTGGATACCTTCATCGTGGGGACGGAGATGGGGATTCTCTACCGCCTCAGAAAAGACAACCCGGGGAAACAGTTTATACTGCCATCGAGGTCCCTCATATGCCCCAACATGAAGCTCATCACCCTGGAGGATGTCCTCGAGACTCTTGAGCAGATGGACAGAGTGGTCACCGTCCCCGAGGAAATCAGGGTGCCGGCCAAGAGGACTCTGGACAGGATGCTGGCCGTACCGCGAGATTAGTCTACCCCTCTGTTATAAGAGCCGGTATGCTGTCTTGTGGTGGGTGTACTTTGACAAATGGAGACGACACCGTTTATCGACAACTTTGCAGCCTCGGCGAACCTTTTATTGCGCCGGAGAATCGCCCTCTATTTTTCAAAGAGGAGCATGAGCAGACGCCACCTCTCACAATTTATAAGCGTTGTCATTATAACCGGCACCCTCCTCCTCTCCCTCAGTCAACAGGCCGACGCCATTCCGGCCTTCGCCAGGAAGTATCAGACAAGCTGCATGACCTGCCACTCAACCTTCCCGAAGCTCAACACCTTTGGAGAGACCTTTCGGAGGAACGGCTATCAGATCCCGGATGTCGATGCACGGTACGTGAAGGAGAAACCGGTAAAACTGGGTGCCCCGGCGTGGAAGGAGGTGTGGCCCGACGGCGTATGGCCGGGGAAGCTGCCCGGCATCCCTCCCCTCTCTCTCATGGCTCGCTCCCTCTACCGGTATGATGAAGGAGAACAGGTCAGGCACGACTTCGCCTTTCCCGATGAGATTGAGCTCCTTTCAGGAGGGACCCTCGGTGAGGACATATCATTTTATGGGAGTATTGCTCTGGTTGAAGACGACGAATTCGGGGGTGTTGAGCGGCTCTTCCTCCAATTTGACAACCTCTTCGCTGCGAAGCTGCTGCCCCGTCTCATTAATGTTAAGGTCGGTCAATTTGAGCCGGCCTTTGTTCCCCTCTCCATCAACCGAAGGCTCACCCATACCCGATACCTCATCAGCAGCACCACGGTCGGGTTGAATAACTTTACCCTC
>JBHHXU010000390.1:0-1678 GCA_046757185.1 Thermodesulfobacteriota bacterium | reverse complement strand
TGCATGGAGTGCATCAGAGTACCTGCTCTTCCTTGATCGACCACTTCATCCCGGACTTTCATATCCTTCATTAACACCACCTTCGCCGGCGCTCCCCTTTATCAAACGGATATGAAGGGAGAGGAGGGTCTCTTCTCTCCCTATAATACTGTACCCCTTGCCGATAAGCAACCTTATGGTCTCCTCTATTATCTTCCTCGTGCCGCCAGGTCGATGTTCCTTGATAATCAGGATGCCGCCCCGTTTTAACACCCTGTCAATATCCTTGACCGAACCGGCAAGCTCTCCCTCCTTGTATATTTCTTCAAAGACATTGGCGCAGAAGGCGACGTCACAGGAGTCGTCGGGGAGTTCGATGGCGGTTGAGTTACAGAGGAGGAGCTCAACATTCCGGCAATCGAACCGTTTAAGCTTTCTCTTTACACGCCTTACCATCCCCTCCTCCACGTCCTGGGCGTAGACCCTTCCCTGCTCACCTACGATCCGGGAGAGGACTTCGGTAAAGAAGCCGGGGCCGCACCCGACCTCGAGGACATGGTCCCCCTCCTTCACCCCCCTCTCCCTCAGATACCGCTCCCTGTCGATGAGGAGTCTCCTGACGGGGTTGTCAATAAAGAGGGCCAGATAGGGCGGGAAGGGACTTTTGGGTAGGGGGTTCATGGATAGTAGGATTATCAATTAGGATAGGAGATCTCTCATCCACAGCCTTCGCCTTTTCTTATCCCTCATATAATCACTCGGCATTGAACCTTTATAACTTTTTCTGCCGTACCGATCCTTACCTTCTCTATCGCCTCGACCGTCTCCCCTTTATCTTCCATCACTTAATGGTCATGACCATACGAGACGGGCGCCGCCTTGACGGCAACACCGTACTTATAGACCATCAATCCTCCAAGGTCGGCCCCAAACGCCATAATCGTTACCATCACAAAGGCTAAGAGGAGGTGCAGGAGCTGCCCTCTCAGGGAGAATCTTCCGCGGGCATGGAGACGCCACACCGAAAGCACAATCCCCAGGGTAAGGACTATAAGTGCGATGTTTCTATGCCGTACCATAATATCATGTACCTCATGAGTATGGGACACGGTGGTCGCTGCCCACAGGCCGGCAGAAACCGCCCCCACGGCACCCAGTGTGCCGAGGTAGAGCATCCAGGTGGCAGCGGTCCTGAGATTCTCCCGCTTCAAGAGAAACCCCAGAAGCTCCATGATGAGAAAGGCATTCAGGAGGGCAATAGGGAAGTGGACCACCATGGGGTGGATGTTTGTCATCCCGGCAATCCCGGGAAAGATCTTCGCAAGAAGTTCACCAATCATGTGTGCTTCCTGTTCTACAGCCCTACAACTTCACCCTCTTCAGTCTCAGGGCATTGGAGACCACAGATATCGATGAGAGGGCCATCGCCGCCGCGGCAATCATGGGGCTTAAGAGGAAACCGGAGAAGGGGTAGAGCACCCCCGCCGCAATAGGTATGCCGATGGTATTATAGCCGAAGGCCCAGAAGAGGTTCTGCTTGATGTTCCTGATCGTAGCGGCGCTTAATCTGTACGCCTTAACCACATCGAGGATATCGCTCTTCATGAGGACGATCTTCGCCGACTCTATCGCCACATCCGTGCCCGCGCCGATGGCCACCCCGACATCAGACTGCATCAGGGCTGGCGCGTCATTGATC
>JBHHXU010000389.1:0-1693 GCA_046757185.1 Thermodesulfobacteriota bacterium | reverse complement strand
TTGTCGGTCAGGACGGTGCAGTCACCGTTCTGAAAGAAAACCTGCCCCTTCAGGCCGGTGAGGTTGTTGATGCGACCTTTATGAGCAGAAAGGCTCTGGTAAGGTTTTTTGAGGAGCAGATTGAGGACGCGAAGGAGAAGGGTGTCCTCTTCTCCCTCCACCTGAAGGCCACTATGATGAAGGTCTCCGACCCCAAGATCTTCGGTCACTGCGTGAAGGTCTTCTATAAGGACGTCATTGAGAAGCATGCCGCTGTAATCAAGGAGCTTGGCGTCGATTTCAACAACGGTCTGGGCGACCTCTACGCAAAGATTCAGAAGCTCCCGGAAGCTCAGAGGGCGGAGATCGAGGCGGACATCCAGGAGGTCTACAAGAATCGACCCGAGATAGCCATGGTGAACTCGGACAAGGGGATTACGAACCTGCATGTACCAAGCGATGTTATTATCGACGCATCCATGCCTCCCATGATCCGTGACGGAGGGAAGATGTGGGGGCCCGACGGCAAACCACACGATGCGAAGGCGGTCATACCCGACCACAGTTACGCCAGTCTCTATCAGGAAACCATAGAGAATTGCAGAAAGAACGGCGCCCTCGACCCGTCAAAAATGGGCACGGTCCCCAACGTGGGTCTCATGGCACAGAAGGCGGAGGAGTACGGCTCCCACGACAAGACCTTCGAGGCGCCTGGAAACGGAACGATTCGCATTGTTGACGCTTCAGGGAACACCATCCACGAGCACAGTGTGGAGGAGGGGGATATCTGGCGCTCCTGTACGGTAAAGGACGCGCCCATACAGGATTGGGTAAAGCTGGCCGTCACCAGGGCGAGGGCAACGGGGGCCCCTGCTGTCTTCTGGCTTGATAAAGCCAGGGCCCACGATGCGCAGCTCATCGAGAAGGTCAATAAATACTTAAAGGACCACGATACCACCGGTCTGGATATCCGTATCATGCCCGTGGCGGATGCCGCCAGGTTCTCGGTTGAGAGGATGAGAGAGGGGAAGGACACCATCTCCGTGACCGGCAACGTCCTCCGTGACTACAATACCGACCTCTTTCCGATCCTTGAGCTGAATACGAGCGCCAAGATGCTCTCCATCGTGCCCCTCATGAACGGCGGCGGGCTCTTCGAGACGGGCGCTGGCGGCTCGGCCCCCAAGCATGTCCAGCAATTCCTGGAGGAGGGACATCTGAGATGGGACTCCCTCGGTGAATTTCTGGCCCTCGCCGAATCACTGGAACATCTGGGGAATGCTACCGGCAATGAAACAGCCAAGGTCTTCTCCAGTACCCTTGGTCAGGCAAACGGGAAGTTTCTGGACAGCAACAAGTCGCCCTCCCGGAAGTGCGGCGAGCTGGATAACCGCGGAAGCCATTTCTACCTCGCCCTCTACTGGGCGCAGGCGCTGGCCGAGCAGACCGACGACGGGTCACTTCAGGCGAAGTTTGCTCCCCTCGCAAAGGAGCTTGCCGATAATGAGGCGAAGATCGTCGACGAGCTCAACGGCGCCCAGGGGAAGCCGCAGGACATCGGCGGCTACTACTTTCCCGACGACGAGAAGGCGTCGAAAGCGATGCGTCCGAGCCCGACATTCAATGCGGCGCTGGAGGCTCTCTCATAAAGGCAGTAGAGTAAAAGGGTTTGAGTCTTCCACTACCGGTGTACGCGTCATTTCATGTTCTCATA
>JBHHXU010000388.1:0-1699 GCA_046757185.1 Thermodesulfobacteriota bacterium | reverse complement strand
CTCTCCGGTTATCCACTTTGACTCCCCACTGCTTGTGGCAATCCTCCCATCGAGGGTTGCCGCCATCTTCAGAGTAACGTAAGGAAGACCCGTAGTGATAAACCTGTTATAGGCCTCATTGATCCTGGCGCACTCATCCTCAAGGACGCCTGTTGTAACGGTTATCCCGGCCCTCTTCAGCCGCCTCACCCCTCTCCCCGCCACGAGTGGGTTCGGATCCGCCGACCCAACAAAGACCCTCTCTACCCCGGCGGCAATGATGCTCTCCGTACAGGGGGGAGTTCTGCCAGTATGGTTGCACGGCTCAAGGGTAACGTAGAGGTTGCCTCCTCGTGCCCGCCTCCCCGCCTCATTGAGCGCCTCGATCTCGGCATGGGGAAGACCCGCACGTCTGTGGTAACCCCTCCCCACAACCCTCCCCCTCTTTACGACAACAGCGCCGACAGCGGGGTTTGGATTCGTCTTCCCAACGCCCTTTCTGGCAAGGCCGATAGCACTCTTCATATAACTATGATTCATCACCCGGAAAGGAGCGTCAGGCCGTCACTTCACCTCAATCAGCTGATATTCCGCCTACCTCCTCTTTTCCACATCACCCTTCTTGATATCCAGAAGATCCTTCAGTTCACTCATAAACTCGTTAATATCCCTGAACTCCCGGTAGACAGAGGCGAACCTCACATAGGCGACCTCATCCAGCCCCTTGAGTTCCTCCATAATCGCCTCCCCAATCACCGAACTCCCGACCTCCCTCTCACCAGCGTCGAGAAAAGAGCGTTCGAGCCTGTCGACTGCGCTCTCAATGGCCTCGATACCGACGGGTCGCTTTTCACACGCCTTGAGGATGCCGTTCAATATCTTCGTCCTGTCGAAGGGCTCCCTGCTCCCGTCCTTCTTGATGACGAGGGGCGTGCTCTCCTCGACACGCTCATAGGTGGTGTAACGCTTGCCGCACTGAATGCACTCCCTCCGGCGGCGCGTAACATCGCCATCTTGGGATAGACGCGAATCGATGACCTTATCTTCCAGGTGGGAACAGTAGGGGCATTTCATGGAAAGGGCAATACCTCATGTGGCGCGCTATGAACGTACTTTGATGGGAGGTTTCGGTTTTCTAGTCGGCTAACCGTTACCGCGTTGCTCTCTCTCGATAGAAGGGGAACCCCTCACAGAGATCTCTGACCCTCCCCTTGATCGACACCAGATGTCCCTCATCGGACCGAGCCTCTATCGCCTCATCTATCATACCGGCGATATCCCTCATCTCCCCCTCCTTCATCCCCCTTGTGGTCACTGCTGGTGTACCTATCCTGATACCGCTCGTAACGAAAGGGCTCCGTGTCTCGAAGGGGACGGTGTTCTTGTTGACCGTGATGCCGGCCTTGACGAGAGCATCCTCCGCCTCCTTGCCGGTCACCTCTTTGTTCGTCAGGTCAACCAGCAGGAGGTGATTATCGGTACCTCCCGATACAAGGTTGTACCCTTTCGAAGCAAGCTCCTCCCCAAGAACCCTCGCGTTAGCAATGACCTGTCCCTGATAGCGCTTGAAGTCGGGCGACATGGCCTCCTTCAGGGCGACGGCCTTCGCGGCGATGATATGCATGAGGGGCCCGCCCTGGATGCCTGGAAATATCTTCTTATCAATCCCCTTCGCCAAGTCGGCCCGGCACATGATCATCCCCCCCCGGGGCCCTCTCAG
>JBHHXU010000387.1:0-1725 GCA_046757185.1 Thermodesulfobacteriota bacterium | reverse complement strand
ACGAGGAGGACACAGGCGACAAAGCCGAAGATGGCGTAAAACTCCGGCCACTCCTCCCACGGGAAATAGGCGTGCTTATGAACAAAGAAGTCGAGGAGAAGGAGGACGACGAGGGAGCTGAAGAATATCCTCAACAGCCGCTTGACGTTTTTTGGTTTGTCAAAAATATGCTTTTTTTCCGTCTTATTATCCACATTCTCCTCCAAACCTATAGTGTTCGCGCAAAGATGACCGCCAGATAAATGACGAATATCGCAAATATAATATAGAAGGCGGGTTTGTATCCGGGGACTGGATCGTGAGATAATTCCATGATCTCCTTCTTTTCCTTATCCATTATCTATCCTCCTGTGATCTGTAGCATCGCCAAGCGGGCCAGGTTAAAGAACGGTTGAGGGTAGAAGAAGAGGGCTATGGAGATCAGCGCCGTCAGGACCAGGGGGGCAACGCACCAGAGAGGCGCCTCCTCTACCCTCTCTTCAAACTTCGACTCTTCCGGCGAACAGAAGAATGCCCTGTAAAATATGGGCAGAAAATAAGCGGCATTCAACAGTGAGCTGGCAAGGAGCACAACAAGCATGAACTGCTGGCCGGCCTCAAGTGTGCCCAGGACGAGATACCACTTGCTGATGAAGCCTCCCGTGGGGGGGAGACCGGTGACACTCAGGGAGCCGATGAGAAACGCGAACATAGTCAGGGGCATCCTCTTTCCTATGCCAACCATATCGCTTATGTACTTTTTTCCCGTAGCGACAAAGATCGCCCCCGCGCAGAAGAAGAGGGTAATCTTTCCGAAGGCGTGCATGGCGATATGGACCATCCCTCCGGTGAGCCCCTTCGGGGAGAGGAGGGCCGCGCCGAGGACGATGTAGGAGAGCTGGCCAATCGTGGAGAAGGCGAGACGCCTCTTCAACTCATTCTGGGAGAGGGCGATCAGCGAGGCGACGATGATGGTAAAGGCGGCGATATAGCAAAGCACAGTCCCCAACCCAAGGGATTTCAAGAGATCCACACCAAAGACGCCGGTCACAATACGGAAGATCGAGAAGGCCCCCACCTTCACCACGGCAACGGCGTGGAGGAGGGCGCTCACCGGTGTGGGCGCCACCATGGCCGCCGGAAGCCACCCGTGGAACGGCATGATGCCCGCCTTGGCGAAACCGAAGATGAACATCAACAGAAGAACGACTACGGCAGTCGTCGATGCCTTTCCGGCGAGGATACCCTGGCCGGAAAATTCGAGTGTTCCCGTCAGGCTGTAGATAATAAGCATTGCCGGCAGTACCAGTCCTATCGATGTGCCGAGGATAAAGGCAAGATACTTCCGGCCCGACGCGCGGGCCTCCCTGTCCTGATGATGGGTAACAAGGGGGTAGGTCGCCAGTGAAAGCATCTCGTAAAAGAGGTAGAGGGTAAAGAGGTTGGCGGCAAAGGCCACTCCGATGGTTCCCGAAAGGGCCAGGGCGAAGAAGGAGAAGTAGCGTGTCTGGCTGTGCTCCTTGAGACCCCGCATATAGCCGATTGAGTAGGCGGAGGTGGCGATCCAGAGGGTGGAGGCAACGAGGGCGAAGAGGAGCCCCAGCGAATCGACCCTGAACCGTATGGCAATACCGGGGATAACCTCAACCAGGGTATAGTTAATCGTGCTCCCCCCCAGTATGACAGGGACCATGGAGGCGACGATGAGGAACTTTATGATCCCGGCCGCGAAGGTCCACCCCTCCC
>JBHHXU010000386.1:0-1730 GCA_046757185.1 Thermodesulfobacteriota bacterium | reverse complement strand
GTCTCGAGCTTGCGCACCCGCACCGGGAGCAAGGACATGAGAGCGGGGAGGAAGAGTATAGAGAAGAAGGCAAAGATGACGCCAACGGCGACGATGTTCCCGAGGTCACGGAAAGGAGGGGCGTCACTGAAGCTCATACTCAGGAATCCTATGGCGGTGGTAATGCTTGTGAGGAAGATGGGCTGGAGATTGATGCGGAGCGATTCGATGATGGCCTCCCTCTTCTCCATCCCGTGGCGCATGTTGTAGAACATGGTGACGAGGAAGTGGATAGAGTCGGCGACCGCCAGGGTGAGAATGATGGTTGGGGCACTAACCGACGGTCCGGTAAGCGGTATCCCGTACCACCCGGCCAGCCCCATGGCGCCATGGCGATGACGAGTGTCGTTCCAAAGGTTCCCGCCACGGAGCGGATGAGGAGCCACATGACAACGAGGATGACGAGGAACATGACGGGAACGAGGGTTGCCATGTCCTGCCGGCTCGCCTCCGGGAACTGGTTGTTCATCATGGTCGTCCCGGTGAGATATATATCAACATCGGGGTGACTCGTGCGGATATCGTCCGCCATGGAGCGGACAAAACGGGAACCTCCGGAACTTCATCGAGCCTCTTTCCGGGGAGGTTGATCGTAACGTTTACACCGGTCACGTGAGCAGTGGGGGAGATGAGGCGGTGTGCGAGGAGCGGTTCATTGAGGGCGATGGTTTTGATTGCGGCAATCTCATCGTCCGTGAGAGTAGCGGCGTTCTGCACCAGGGTCTAGACGATCAGGTCGTCCTCCTCGGCACGGGTGTGCTGAAAGTTGGTGATGGAATCGACCCGGATTGAGTACGGTGCCTGCCACGATGCCTCTGTCAGCTCCTCAATAATCGCGAGGGTCTCGCGGGTGAAGACCCTGCCGCTCTTCGGAGCGACGGCAAAGAGGACGTTGTCGTTTTTCGTATAGGTGTCCTGGAGGGCCTCGAAGGCGTTGAGCTGGGGGTTCTCCTTACTGAAGAAGTAGCGGTAGTCGTTGGAGAAGGTAAGGTAGCGCCCACCGCTTCCCGCCGCGACGACGACAAGTATGGCCCCCACGATAATCAGCCACCGGTAGGTTATCACCAGGGCGCCGAAACCGTTGTTCGTCTTTTCCTCACTCATGAGTCAAGACCCTTCCTGTAACGGCCACTTCACCTTATTGCCGTATCCCCTCTACCGTCAGGTAGAGATCGACCTCTTTTGAAGCGGGACCGAGGTCGAAGTTTATGTTGTAATCTTTCAGAGCAATCCGGGTTGTCCCCTCGAAGCCGCGGCGGAAACCGCCCCACGGGTCCTTGCCGGCCCCCACCTCTTTTACCTCAATCTCAATAGGCCGGGTAACGCCGTGAAGGGTGAACTCCCCCTTTAAGATCGCGGCGCCATTCCCCTTCGGTTCAAAGGAGGTGCTGACAAAGATCGCCTGTGGATATTTATCCACCTCCAGGAAGTCTTTGCCTCTCAGATGCTTGTCCCGTTTCGCGTGGTTGCTGTCAATGCTGGCCGTATCTATGGTCACGTTCACCTTCGACGCAGCCGGGTTCTTCTCATCGTAACTGAATGTCCCCTCAAAGGTGTTGAACCGTCCGACAAGCCAGCTGTAGCCGAGGTGGGGTATCTTGAACTGGATGGCTGCGTGAGAGCCTTTTGTGTCGATGAGATAATCCTCACCCATTGTCATCTGTGGCGCCGTCATTAACCCCACTACTATC
>JBHHXU010000385.1:0-1748 GCA_046757185.1 Thermodesulfobacteriota bacterium | reverse complement strand
CTTCTGTGAGATAGAGATCGATATCCCTATCCCCATTCCGATGGTAATTATTGAAAAGATGATAATCTGCCGAACTCCACGCTCTCTCTCCTGATCGGCAAGCATGGTAACATTGTCGAGGGAGCGCCACGCCTCGTCATACAGCCCCTCGATGCTGTTAATCAAAATGGGTTTCGATCTGTCCATCTCCCTCAGGAGTGTGGCGAGTTTCATTCTCTTCTCATCGCCACTCCACCCCAACGACTCCATTGCCTTGCCCCTCATGAATAAAAATTCACTCTTTACCTTGTCTAAAAGCCCCTTTTCATCCTCCTTGAGACTCAACTTTCCGACATAGAGTATCTTCTTCTCCACATCATCGGCGAGGGACCGGTAGTACTCGATGTCCTGTATCTGCCCCTTGAGGAGAGCATCGTTCACATCAATAAACTGTTTGACGGAGTGCTTGAGCCCATCTACCATATCGTACTTATGGGAATGGACCAGGATATTACTGACGGATCTGCTGATACTATTCAGCGATAGATAGGCGATAATGCTCACCACAATCATAAAGCCCAGAACTGCTAAATAGCCGATCATCAGCTTTTTCCTGATCGTGAATCTCATATCAAAAAACCTCCTGCGCAATGGCTTGACAAAGGGGGCATTCCCGGCAACAAACGTGTATGATCGGTTTAATCAAAATCCACCACGATACTCTTCCCCATCTCAACGGTTATCCGTCGAGGATTTCCAGCCACCCTATCATACCATGTTTTCAGTGTGTATGTACCCGGGGGGACGTTACTGATTTGGTACCTTCCCTCCTCATCGGTGAGGGCAAAGTAGGGGTTCTGAAGAACAAGGATATACCCCTCCATATCGGGATGAATATTACAAAGGAGATGTACCTCACCGAGACGATCGAAGGTGAAAGACCTTACCACCCCTTTCGGGTAGGTGCCGAGATTAAACTTGCGGCCTGCCCATGAGGGGGTGAAGATGTTATTCAGAACATCATCGCTGTTGTGGAAATCGACGGTGGTTCCTATAAGTACGGGGAGAACGTAGGGGACAAAGGTCAGGTTAATCTGGTCCATGATAGGGTGTTCTTCGGGGGGTATGAAGTCTCCTTCGGCCTTATCAATGAAGACGACCACCTTATCTGCATCGGTTTTTGATTTGAGTCTGACTGTTCCCTGAATCGTTTCGGCAGTTGCCGTTTTGACGACCATTAAAACTATTAGTATTGCGGCAATAAAAAAACCCGTGACGCAGAGGAGCCTCCCCTTTACAGTATTCATCTTATCCATTATCTCTTTTTACACCTCCCGTTGAAACGGTACAGAGAGTGTGATGGGGGCAGGCCCTCTCTCCGCTATAAAAAGCTTTTCACCTTCTTATAGTTCCCTCTGTTCCTCAAAGATTAAATGGCAAATTCCAGAATTAAGAAACCGCGGTCGTTCCCCCCCCCTACCGTATGAATGTCCCCCTCCACGGTGAGCTTCAAGTTTGCGCGAATTAAGGCCACGAGCGCCATAGTGACACTGTCCCTCTTCCCTTCATTATCCACATCGGCCAGTTCGTACCGCACGATTCCGGTGAGCCACGGGTAGAAGAGGAGGTCTCCCTCAACGAGGTAAGAGATGATATCCTTCTCCACGTCATTGCCGTTGGGGTTATCGTGGTTCCCGGTGACGAGGGCACCGAGGATATTAAAATCCCCGTAGTGCAGATTGAGGTCGACGCCGTAACGGTAGAAGCGG
>JBHHXU010000384.1:0-1792 GCA_046757185.1 Thermodesulfobacteriota bacterium | reverse complement strand
GACCTAAGCTCATGCCGATGTTTATTATAACATGCAAAGCTCGCCACATACCAGGCAAAAATGTGTTTGGCGAGCTCCCAGAGGATCGCAAAAAAGAGCCCCCCACACAGGGCGTCACGAAACCTGATCTTTCCCCCGGCGAGCATCTTCAAGATAATCGATGTGGCGGTTATCATCACCAGGAGGGGGATAAAGTACTTTACCGTAATGCTCTGGAGCAGGAAATTGGACACATCCTCCCCGAAGAGGGGAATCATCCTCGACTGCAGAAAGTCGACGATCATCGTCACCGAGATCGAAAAGATGACAACCACCGTCGCAACGATGAATACGCCCCATGAGTGGAGGGTATTCATGACAAATCCCTTCTTCTCCACAATACCGAAGATGGGGATCATGGCATCATGGATTGCACGTAGGACAAACTCCGCACACCAGATAATCACCAAAACCGAAAACCAGCCATAGAGCTTGCGCCGTTCAATGAGCCCGTAGAGATTTGCAATGATGCTGTCACTCAGATAGGGGAGACTCTTTTTCACAAGGCCAATCACCTCACTCATGAGCCCGACCTCCGAGCCGAGTATAAACCCGATGATGGAGACCATGAGAAAGATGATGGGTATGAGGGAGAAAAAAGTATAGAATGAGAGGGATGCCGCCCAATGAATACAGTTGTCCTCTCGAAAGGCACGGATGGAGTAGCGCACTATCCCTGCCGCCCTCTTCACGACTCTCCCCTGCTGGGTCTGAACCTGATTCTCACCGGAGAATGCCCCAGATCGAAGACCTCTCTCATCCGGTTTGTCATGAACCTCCTGTACGCCTCCTTCATGCCGTCCGGATAGTTGACAAATGCCGTGAATTCCGGCGGTTTTGTCCCCGTCTGGGTTATGTATTTAATCCTCACATCCCTCCCCTTACAGGGGGGCGACTTATGGTACTCCTGGAGCTGCCGCACCACTCTGTTGAGCGTCGCTGTAGGGACCCTCTTTTCCATCTGATTAAAGACGCCGGTGGTAAGGTCGAGTATCTTTTTCACCCGCTGCCCTGTCAGCGCGGAGACAAAAATGAGGGGGGCGTAGTACAGAAAGGGAAACCTCCGCCGCACACGCCTTTCGTACTCCTCTGCCGTCCCCCTCTCCTTGTCGGTCACGAGGTCCCACTTGTTAACAACGAGAAGCACCCCTCTCCCCCTATTATAGATGAGGTTCCCTATCTTCAAGTCCTGTGTGGTAACCCCTTCCACAGGATCAATGACAAGGAGGGCAACGTCGCACCGTTCAATCGACTGTATCGCCCCCATCACGCAATACTCCTCAAGTCTCCTGCTTACCCTCGCCTTCCTCCTCATGCCTGCGGTGTCGATTATGACGTAGTCCTTCCCTTGATAAGTAAAGGGGGTATCGATGGTATCCGTTGTCGTACCGGGCACTTCACTGACCACTACCCTATCATAACCGAGGAGCTTATTCACCAGTGATGATTTCCCTACATTGGGCCTCCCGACAATCGCAACCCTGACCCCTTTACTCTCTTCGCTATCCCCCTTTACTTCAGGCAGGAGTGGAGTGATCCTGTCTATTAGATCGCCGATACCGATACCGTGTGCGGCAGAAACCGGAACGACCTCGTCAACACCGAGTCGATAGAACTCGGATACCCCCTGAGCGTACCGCTCCGAATCCACCTTATTGACCGCATAGATGACCGGCTTAAAGGCACTTCTGATAACCTTTGTAATGTCCATATCAACTGCCATAAGGCCATCCCTCACATCCATGAGGAATAC
>JBHHXU010000383.1:0-1797 GCA_046757185.1 Thermodesulfobacteriota bacterium | reverse complement strand
TGTGTCATCGAGGATGAGGGCACAACGATGGACATTGCCGGTCAGCTCAAGACAGTTGCGGAGCGTGCGGGGGTACCCCTCATCTTCAAAGCATCCTACGACAAGGCAAACAGAACATCGATACACTCCTTTCGCGGTCCCGGCATCGAGAGGGGGCTCGAGATACTGGGAAGAGTCAGGGAAAAGTACGACCTTCCGCTCCTTACCGATGTCCATGAGCCGGGTGATGCGGCTGTTGTCTTACAGGTGGTGGATGTCCTTCAGATACCCGCCTTCCTCTGCCGCCAGACCGACCTCATCGTCGAGGCGGCCAGGGAAGCGGCGAAAACGGGAGCGGTTATCAATGTAAAGAAGGGACAGTTTCTCGCCCCCTGGGATATGGAGCCCATCGTGGAGAAGGCGCGGTCGGTGGGGAACGAAAACATTTTTCTTACCGAGAGGGGCGCCACCTTCGGGTACAACAACCTGGTTGTCGACTTCAGGTCTATCCCGGTGATGAGAGAGACAGGGTGTCCCGTTATATTCGACGCAACCCACAGCATACAGCTCCCCGGCGGGAGGGGCGATTCGTCTGGTGGGGAGAGAGAGATGGCGCCCTGCCTGGCACGGGCCGCCGTGGCGGTGGGGGTTGACGGCCTCTTCCTGGAGGTTCACCCCGACCCCGACAAAGCGCTGAGCGACGGTCCGAACTCTCTCTCCCTCGAAACGGTGCCGGAACTTTTGAAAGTGTGCATGGCTATAGACAGGGTGGTGAAGGGACTGTAGACAAAAACTTTAGCCTTCGCAACAACACGGGCAAATCCCGAAGGGGTGAACAGATAAAATGAAAAATAACAATCGCAGCAGCGGAAGTCTTCAGCCCTTGCAAAAGCAGACCCTCCAGGGTGCGGCTGCTGATAAAACCGTACAAACCGCCAGAAGGGTTCTCGACATAGAGGCCGGGGCGGTAGCCGATCTCGCGGAGAGGGTAGGCGAGGAGTTCGCACGGGCGGTGGATCTCATTCTCTCTGTAACGGGCAAGGTTGTGGTTACCGGCATGGGGAAGAGCGGTATCATCTGTAAGAAGATTGCCTCCACCCTCTCATCAACGGGGACCCCCGCCTTCTTCCTCCACCCCTCCGAGGGGGTCCACGGTGATATAGGGATGCTCATGAAAAACGATGTCGTCATCGCCGTTTCCAACAGCGGCAAGACCGACGAGATTGCCCGTGTGCTTCCCATAATCAAGAGGATGGGGGTGAAGATGATCGCTATGACGGGTAACCGTGACTCGGTTCTTGCAAAGGCGGGGGATGTTGTTCTCGATGTGGGGGTAAGGGAGGAGGCGTGCCTCCTCGGTCTCGCCCCGACCGCCTCTACCACCGCCTGCCTTGCAATGGGTGACGCCATTGCCGTTGCCCTCCTTGAGAGGCGGGGATTCAGAGAGGAGGACTTTGCCCTTCTCCACCCGGCGGGTTCTCTCGGGAGGAGGCTCCTGAAGGTGGCAGACCTGATGCACAGGGGGGAGGCGATCCCCCTCGTTGGCGAGAACGCCTCGATGGGGGATGTAATAAAGGAGATGACCGCGAAGCGGCTCGGCATCACGGGGGTGATCGATGGGGAGGGGCGGCTTGTCGGCGCTGTTACCGATGGCGATTTGAGGAGGGCACTCATGCGCAAGGGGGATATCCTTGAGAAGGGGGTTCGAGAGGTGATGGGCCGGACACCGCAGGTCATAGGTGAAGCGCATCTGGCGGAGGCCGCCCTGAAAACAATGGAGGAGTTCTCCATTACCGCTCTCTTTGTTACCGGTCACCC
>JBHHXU010000382.1:0-1814 GCA_046757185.1 Thermodesulfobacteriota bacterium | reverse complement strand
AGGTCATAGCCTTTGCGAAGAGAGGAGGGCCGGTTATGGGGATATGTAACGGTTTTCAGATCCTCACCGAGGCCGGTCTCCTCCCGGGACTCCTCATGATGAACAGGGGGCTCAAGTTTATCTGCAGCGACATATGGTTGAAGGTGGAGAACAGTGATACCATCTTTACAAAGGCATATAGAGATGGGGAGATAGTGCGAATACCTATCGCCCACGCTGACGGAAACTACTACGCCGATGATGACACGCTCCGCCGCCTTGAAGAGAACAATCAGGTAGTACTCAGGTATGCCACGGAGGATGGCCGGGTTACGGACGAGGCGAATCCGAACGGCTCACGAAACAATATCGCAGCCATTATAAATGAGGGGGGGAACGTTCTCGGCGCCATGCCCCACCCCGAACGCGCCTGCGAAGCACTTGTCGGAGGCAGTGATGGCGAGGGTATTTTCAGGTCAATCATAGGAAGCGGTATCTCACGGTGACTTCATAAGGCGCAGCAGATTGCACGGAGTTCTTTGAATGGAAGAGAAACGCATACTCATCATAAGCGGCGAGACGTCAGGTGACATCCACGGGGCGGCGCTGATAGAGGAACTCAAGCACCTCATACCGTCACTCAAAATCTTTGGCATGGGCGGGCCGCGGATGAGGGAGGCGGGACTGGAGGGGTACGATGCGGGGGATATGGCTGTCGTCGGGGTGGCCGAGGTGGTTGGCAAGCTTCCAGCCATATTGAGGCGCTTCAGGGAGCTTAAGGATATCCTTAACAGGGAGAGGATAGACGGCGTTGTCCTCATAGACTATCCCGACTTTAACCTCCGCTTTGCAAAGGAGGCGAAGAAGAGGGGCATCCCGGTAATCTACTACATCAGTCCCCAGGTATGGGCGTGGAGAAGGGGGAGGGTGAAGAAAATTGCCCGCCTCGTCGATAAGATGCTCGTCGTCTTCCCCTTTGAGGTTCCCATCTATGAGGAGGCGGGGGTCGATGTAGAGTTTGTGGGACACCCCCTCATGGATCGTGTGAGCTGCCCTCTGGACAAGAACGAGGCCAAGGCCGCCCTCGGTTACGACAGGACGGAGGTTATTGTTACCCTCCTTCCCGGCAGCAGAAAGGAGGAGATTAGCCGCCTTCTTTCCCCAATGCTGGAGGGGGCCATCGAGGCGGCTGAGGTGAGCAGGTGGAAGGTACGGATTCTCATTCCGGCATCTGAGAATATCGACGAGACACTCCTCAATACTCTCCTCCAGGGGTGCCCCGAATATGTGAAGACGGTGGAGGGGCAGATGTATACGGCGCTCAGGGCCTCCGATACCGCCGTCATTGCATCAGGGACGGCAACCCTTGAGGCGGCCATCATTGGCACCCCCATGCTCATTGTCTATAAACTCTCTACACTCTCTTACATGCTCGCCAAGCTCCTCGTCGGTCTTGAGTATGTCGGTCTCCCCAATATCGTCTCTGAAACGCCCATTGTGCCCGAACTCATCCAGGGCTCGGTAACCCCGGCCAATATTACGGAGGAGCTCTGCTGGCTTATTGAGGGTGGCGCTACTACAGGCGAAATGCTGCAAGGGATAGCGAGGATCAGGGACGGCTGCCTTGGTAAGCCAGGCGCGTCGAAACGGGCGGCGGAGGCCGTTTGCAGAGTGCTTGGTGCCTCAACGGGTGTCAAGCCTGCTTAACATCAGGTCATACGTTCGCGTCTCGCCTTGCCTTTAAGACACCTCGGTATAAATCAAGCCTTTCCTTGCCGTTAATAATTCATCTTCACACAGAGTAGTCACCTCTCATCTCCCATTAATCTTCCATC
>JBHHXU010000381.1:0-1820 GCA_046757185.1 Thermodesulfobacteriota bacterium | reverse complement strand
GCATTATTATTGTCGATATAAATATCCCTGTTATTGATGCAGAGAAAGTCTACCGAATCCTGCGAAATAATCCTAATACAAAGGATGTTTCCTTTATCTTCATAGCTACCGAGCTGGTCGATCTAAAGGATTTCAGGACCGATGCCGATTCCCTCATCCTGAGGCCCATCAAGCTGGAGGAGCTCCACGGCATTATCAGAAAACAGATATTGAGGCTGAAAAGAATAAAGGGCCCTCTTGGCGACAAGGAGAAGGAAATTGAGGGGAAGTTGTCACATTTCTCACTCCCTGATCTCCTCCAGATGCTGCAGTTGAACAGTAAAGAGGGGGTGGTCAAGGTGACCTTAAATGATCAAGAGGGGATGATATACGTTAAGGAGGGGGAGATATACAACGCGACCCTTGGTGCAAGCGAAAAGGAAAAGGCGCTCTTTCGTCTCCTTACCTGGAAGGAGGGGAGCTTTGAGTTCCTGCCTGGTGTAGTAACAAAACCCCGTACTATCTTTGACACGACGAGCAACCTGCTGATGGAGGGGATGCGCCAATACGACGAGTTCAAGAAGATCGCCCATAAACTCCCTGCCGGCAACTCCCAGATCAAATTAAAGGTCGATACCGCTTCACTTCCGAAGGGATTAAAGGCAGGCATTAGAGAAATCCTCTCCCTTGTGGAGTACTACCCGAAAGTGGCGGACCTTGTTGACCACTGCACGCTGAACGATTTTGAAGCCTATCAGATATTACTGAAACTACTGAATAAGGGTTTGGTAGATGAGATTAAGACGGGGAAGAAGCTAAAGATGACCCCCCTCATTGAACTTCTTAGCTCCCCACGGGCGATACGTATAAGGGAAAAGATACTCAACAGATGGTCGGATATGGCGTCGGTAAATTTCGGAAAGGTTCTGATCGCTTCAACGGGGGGGGCACTGATATCTGCGTTTCTGGGAAATTGTAAGGAGCTTCCCTCCTTCACCATAAACAGACACCTCCTTACCAGAAAGGTATACAAGGAGAACCCCTTCGGAGTCCTTGGAAGATTGAAGCTCTATGGAGGAATGGATATCCTCCTCTATGCCCTTCCTACATCGAGTGGAATGGGGCCGATCTGGGATGCATTTTCGAAGAGCAGCATAGGACTCATCCTCCTCTGGAATGAGGAGGGTATCGGTCATTTAGAGCGACTCGCAGCAATGAGGGGAAGTCTGCTCTCGAACAGGCGGGTACCGGTCATGTATGTTTTTATCAACAAAGAGCCCCTCGATAAAGAGAAAGAGGCCCAATCGAGGGAACTCCTCGACATTAAGAGGGATGAGCAGATATTTACCATCGATACACGTGAACCTGATAAGGTTCATCACCTCTTTTTTACCTATTTCGGGCAGCTCATGAAGGAAGAGTACGTCTCAGCCTAGAGGATTCATATGATAGACCTGCATACCCATACCTTTCTCAGTGATGGAGTACTGGTGCCCGCGGAACTGGTCAGGAGGGCGCAGGTGGCCGGATACGAAGCCATTGCCATTACAGACCATGCTGATGCCTCAAACGTAGCTCACGTGGTTACACACCTTGTAAGGGCCGCTAATGCATTGAACGGCAGGGTGCCGCTACGGGTTATTCCAGGGGTGGAGATTACCCATGTACCTCCGTCACAGATCAGGGTAGTTGTGCGTGAAGCGAGAGGGCTTGGTGCTAAGCTGATACTTGTTCACGGCGAGACCATTGTTGAACCGGTAGCGCCGGGGACCAACAGGGCGGCCATCAGGGCAGGGGTTGATATTCTCGCCCACCCGGGACTGATAAGCCCCTCGGATGCC
>JBHHXU010000380.1:0-1824 GCA_046757185.1 Thermodesulfobacteriota bacterium | reverse complement strand
AATCACGATTGAAAAGGACAGGAGGGGAACGCTTTAGATGGCAGAGAAGGCTGAAATAAGGATCCTCGATACCGACGAGACGATCCCGGTCGAGTTCTACAATCCAACGGAGTACTCCGTTTCAACCGCTGCCGAGCTCTCCGGCGAAGGCTCCAATCTCCAGTTTACGAAGGTAAACCTTCAGGACTTTTCCGTCACGCTTTTCTTTGACACATACGAGAAAGAGGGCGGCGAGAGAGACGTGAGGAAGGAAACCGATAAGATTGCATCCCTGGTAGTTCCCGATGTGGAAGGTAAGGATACGAAACAGCCCCCGACTTGTCTTTTCACCTGGGGGAACTTCGCATACAAGGGCATCATTCACAAGATAGACCAGAAGTTCACCATGTTTCTCCATACCGGCATCCCCGTAAGGGCCGAGCTTACCGTGGCCTTCAAGCCGGTTGTGACTTCTGAAGAGGATGCAAAGCTAAAGGGCAAGGATTCCTGCAGGAAATTCTGGACCGTCAAGACAGGCGACAGGCTGGACCTCATAGCAGACAAGGCGCTGAAGGATGCCAGGATGTGGCACAGGATCGCAGAGGAGAACAAGATCACCAACCCCATGGCCTTTCCCTCAAAGGAGGACATCGGCAGGGTCCTGGTGATACCGGATATCTACAGGAAGAAGAAATCAGGTTAACGGCTTAAGTAATGCCGGAGTTTTATAAATCTCCATAGGGGAGCTTAAGTGGCCGAAGATAACAGACTGAACATAGGCAAATTCACGCTGCTTTTAAACGGCACGGAGTTGACCGGAGAGCTCATATCCGCAGTCGAGGCCGTAACAATAGAAGATGAGATAAATCTGCCTGCCATGTTTACAATAAGCTTTAATATCGACGATTTTTTTAAAGGAGCGTGGAGGGGAATTGATCTTGAGACCTTCAAGCTCGGAGACGAGATCCAGGTCATGATGGGCATGGATGAGTCCGAGGAGATGCTTATCGGAGAGATCACCGCCCTTGAGCCCTCTTTCGGCCAACGCTCCTCCATGGAGATAAGGGGATACGACAGGCTCCACAGGCTCAGGTTCGGCACATACAGGCGTTCCTTCAAGGACATGAAGGACAGCGACATAGCGTCCACCATCGCCTCGGAAGCGGACCTCTCTGCCGAGGTGGATGATACGGAGACCGTTCACCCCTACGTATTCCAGAACAACCTGAGTAACTTCGAATTCCTTACGGAACGCGCCGGACTGATAGACTTCGAGATGTTCGTCGATGACAAGACGTTTATTTTCCGAAAATCTCAGGAGGACAAAACCGCAGAGCTGACCCTTGAGTACGGAATAGAGCTGGAGAGCATTTCACTTAACTTGAGGACCCTTACCGAAGGTAGCGAGGTCGAGGTCAGGGGCTGGGACGTTATGAACAAGGAAGAGATAACGTCGAGCGCTTCGGCGGGGAGCGAAAAATCGGTTATGGGGGGTGAAAAAACAGGATACAAACTCTCGGAGACCGCCTTCGGCGCATCGTCCATCGCTATCGTTGACGACGTTGTTATTGATTCCACTGCTGCAGAGAAAATGGCCAAGGCAAAATACAACAGCATGCTGAGAAAGTTCATAACAGGGGAAGGAACTACTCTCGGCAACCCCGCGATCAGGGCGGGAAAGACACTCGAAATCGAAGGCCTGGGAGACAGGTTCAGCGGCACTTACTATGTGGTCTCCTCTGTACATTCCTATAACAGCTCGGACGGTTACATGACAAAATTCAAGGTAAGGAGAACAGGGGTATGAGTATAACGGGTATCCTGGAGAAGGATAGGAAAAGCGAC
>JBHHXU010000379.1:0-1830 GCA_046757185.1 Thermodesulfobacteriota bacterium | reverse complement strand
AGGCGGCATCAGGCAGGCTTAAAGACGTGGTTCAGGAGGCTCTTTTGCGGTGAATACGACAATCACTACCTGAGAGAGATCGAGCATGTCGGGATGCAGCATGTAAAGATTCACCTCCCGTGCCACTACGTCAACACGGGGATGCACTTCGTCAAGCGGTACTGTCATGAGATCCTGCGGAAGGAGATAAAGGGTGAACAGGAGAGGCACTATCTCATAAGCTCGCTTGAAAAGATACTCGATATAAACCTCGACGCCCTGACGAGTTCCTATGTGGAGGAGGAGATAAAACGGGTCTTCCTCTCACAAAAGGTTGAATCGTACCTTATACAATTCGCCAACAGGTTCTCCTACGGCCTGAACCTCGTGCTGGTTGTCGGCCTCGTATTTGTCGGCTTCATGGTGCTCGGTCTCTTCGCCTACGACCTTGCCCATATTCTTGACAGCGGCAACATGGAGAAGGGTCTTCTGGCCACCCTCGGGAGCCTTCTCATGCTCTGGGTCGTCATAGAGCTTGTCGACACGGAGATAGAGCATCTGCAGGGGGCGAAGTTCACCATCAAGGTCTTTATCAGTGTCGCCCTCGTGGCGGTGATACGGAAGATACTGGTGACGAGCCTGAAGACCGATGCGGTGGAGGCCCAGCTCTCCCTTGTCGTCGCCGTCGCCGTCCTCGGCGGTGTCTACTGGCTGGTATCGAAGACGGAAAAGTAAGGTCTGATTTATTCAGACCTTACGCGGCACAGGGATGTGACACCGTTTTCTACGGCTGTAAGCCATTGAAAATGTGAGAAAAGGAAAAATCGCGCTACTCCTTTTCGTCTCTGAATAATGCAGGGATGAATTATTCGGAAAGGGTTCCTAAGAGATTATCTCCAAACACGGTGTTCTTACCCCTCCCGTATACTGATGAGGTAGGTGACGATATCGGCTATCTCTGTATTGGACAGCCTCCGCCTCTTCTTGAGGATTGAGGTGTCGTGTCTCCCCTGTCGGATTATCCTTGCAATCCCGAAATCTGAGACTCTGCTCTTCGTGAGGGCGGGGGTAACAAAGTTCTTGTCCCCCTGCCCCTCCCTCCCGTGGCAGATGGCACACAACCTCCGGTAGAGCCTCCTCCCCCGCCTCTCATCGGGGAGGTAACGGAAGCCCCTGATATACCTTATCAGATCCTTTATATCCCCTTCTGTCAGGGTCTCCCCCTTTTCGAGGAGCTCCCTCTCGAAGAGGCCGTACCTGATGAGGAAGGTTATCTCCTCCGTGGTGAGGAGGTAGTTGGGACGAATATCCCTGACGGGGGGTGAAAGCTCCTTCCCGTACGGTGTCCCGGCGCCGTCATCGCCGTGACAGCTCATACAGTACTTCTCATAGAGCCATGCCCCCCGCTTTCTGCTCGCGGCAAACAAATCACCGGCAGAGAGGAAGGTAAGCAGAGAAATAAGAATGATTATAACTCTCACTATAGTCAGCTCCCCACGTCTTTTCAGGGTAATGTATACCACTCAAACCTCTCTGTCAACGGCTCACTACTCGCGGTGGAGGAGCAGCACGCTGCTATCGTGGCAATATGCCTACTTCATGCATTCTAACAATCGTTTAATGGCAGGGATTGGAGGGATAGGACCAAACGGGATTCGAGAGGTGCCGTGCGGATGTGGGACATATTGAGTGTGCGTCCGTTATCAAAAAGGGAAATTATGACATGCGTATTAAGGTTACCTTTGTACTCTTTCTATGGGTCTGTCAAGACTCTCTCCTAAAAAATCCTAATAAATTATGGAAGGTCTGATTTATTCAGACTTTCCGCGGCACACGAATGTGACGCCGTTT
>JBHHXU010000378.1:0-1838 GCA_046757185.1 Thermodesulfobacteriota bacterium | reverse complement strand
TGCATATACCTGAAGATGTTCTCCACAATCACGATTGCGTTGTCCACAAGCATCCCCAGCGCGAGGGTAAGGCCGAAGAGGACCACCATGTTGAGGGTAAACCCTAGGAGGGAGAGTATGATAAATGAGAGGAACATGGAAAAGGGGATGGCGAGGCTGACGAGGACGGCGTTTCTCAGCCCCATGACAAAGAGGATGACCACAACGACGAGGATAAGACCCGACAGGATGTTGTTCTCAAGGTCGGCGACCATGAGACGGATATCCTTTGCCTTGTCCATGACCTTAGTTATCTCCGTGCCTGCCGGCCATGCAGGCTCAAAGCGGGTTATCAGCTCGTCAATACTGTCTGTAATGGCGATGATATTCTCCCCGGCCCTCTTCTTGACAGCGATGCTCACGGCCTCCCTGCCGTCGAGTCGGGAACGGCTCGTCTCCTCCTTGAAGCCGTCCACCACCGTTGCAACGTCCTTCAGGTAGACCGGCTCTCCCTCGTGGATGCCAACAACGAGGCCGTAGATCTCGTCCGGTGTTGTAAACTCTCCCGGCACACGGAGCCGGAAACGGCCTTCGCCGAGTCGTATGGCGCCGCCGGAGGTATTCTGGTTCTCACTGTAGACCACCTGCTGGAGCGCGGAGATGGGAATGCCGTAGTAGGCAAGTTTCTCCGGGATAACCTCAACGCGAATCTCCCGCTCCAGTCCGCCGGTGACGGTCGCCTCAAGAACGCCGGTTATCCCCTCTATCTCGTCCTTCAGATCTTCGGCGAGGTCCTTGAGGCATACCAGTCCGCAGGTGCCGCTCAGGGAGAAGACGACGATGGGAAGCTCGGAGAAGTTGACCTCGAAGACTACGGGGTCATCCTCCAGGTCGGTGGGGAGCTCGTTCCCGGCCTCATCCACCTTGTCCTTGACGTCCTGGAGGGCCTGATCAATGTCGGTGCCGGTGGTAAACTCAATATTGATGGAGGAGAGCCCCTCGGAGCTCACCGACTGGATCTTCTTGACTCTTTCGAGCCCCTTCAGCTTCTTCTCAATCGGAATGGTCACCGAGGTCTCCATATCCGCTGGGGAGACGCCCCGGTAGTTGGTGGAGACAAAGACGTTGGGGATGGTGATATCGGGGTCGCTCTCACGGGGAAGGATCGAGTAGCAGTAGACGCCAAAAATAATGATGATGACGGCGAGAACCACCACGCTTATGCTCTTACGAACTGCGGTATCGGAAATAATCATGTTCTTGAAAGGTCCAGATTGGTTGACAGGATAAACAGGATGTACATGAATTTATAATGATCTTTTATAATGCACTAACCACAGAGGACACCTGTCTGCGTGCAATCACGCACAGGCAGGCGGAGAGATCTATTGATATGAGAAGAGAAATCTCTGAATTATTTAGGACACAGATTTTCTTTACATTATGACAATCCGTGTTTATCCGTGTCCCTAAAACAACCTCTGTGCTCTCTGTGGTTGCTTAACGCATACTTCAGGGTTTATCTATTATTTATCTCATGCCTATCCTGTAGATCCCGTCCAATAAAGTCACTTTACCAGCTCCCTTGGATCGGTGACGGTACGGGCAACGTTCACCTCCTGCCCCTCTTCAACGCTCCTGTGGCCGACGACGATCACCCGTTCCCCTGCCTTCAGTCCATCGAGGATCTGGATGCGCCACCCATCAAGAATCCCCACCTTGACTCTGCGCGCTCTTGCTTTGCCTCCCTCCTCAACAAAGACAAACCGATCATCCCTCCTGGTAATTACCGCGTAGAGGGGGATGACGATGGCGTCCGCCACCTCCCTTTTTACCACCTCCGCTCGGGCGAACATGCC
>JBHHXU010000377.1:0-1838 GCA_046757185.1 Thermodesulfobacteriota bacterium | reverse complement strand
ACCAAACTCAGCGGCGGCGTAGCCGTCCGCTGGAGTGCCTGGATACTATTTATGGCCTCCTCCTGTTCAAAGGAACAGATTGCTGGTAAGTATAGCAAAAAACCGTGAGAGGAGGAAGAAAAGATGAAGTTTTACACAAAGCAGCATAAGCATTACTGTGGTATCGATCTTCACGCCAGGAGTATCTATCTCTGTATCCTTAATCAGAACGGAGACGTTCTGTATCACAGAAACCAGAGGGCCGAAGCGGAACAGTTCCTGAAAGCGGTTCACCCCTACCGTGAAGACCTGGTAGTCGCCGTTGAGTGCATGTTCTGCTGGTACTGGATAGCGGACCTCTGTGCTTCCGAGGGCATTCCATTCGTCCTGGGTCACGCCCTCTACATGAAAGCCATCCATGGAGGAAAGGCGAAGAATGACCGTATCGACGCCAGGAAGATCGCCGCACTGCTTCGAGGCGGCATGATCCCCATGGCGTATGTCTACCCCAGTGAGATGCGCTCCACCCGCGACCTCTTCAGAAGGCGAATGCACTTCATGAGAAAACGGGCCGAGCTTCTGGGTCATATCAAAAATACCAACTCTCAGTACAACCTCCCGGAGATCGGTCAACGTATCTCCAGAAGGTGCGACAGGGAGAAACTCGGGGCAAATCTCATCGACCGCTTTGATGACGCAAGCGTCAGGAAGAGTATGGAGGTCGATGTCGGGCTCCTTGACTACTATGATGAGATGCTGGCAAAGCTGGAGTGGTATATCTCTCAAAACGCCACAATTCATGATTCAGCCGCCTTCTTTATTCTCCAATCGGTTCCCGGCATCGGCAAAACCCTGGCTATGGCGATCCTCTATGAAATCCACTCCATCGAGAGATTTAAACGGGTACAGGATTTTCTCTCCTACAGCCGTCTGGTCAAATGCCAGAAGGAGTCTGCCGGGAAGAGGTACGGCAACAGCGGGGCGAAGATGGGAAACGCTTATCTCAAGTGGGCCTTTTCCGAGGCGGCGGTCCTCTTTCTGAAAGGGAACAAGAGGAGGCAGAAGTTTCTGGCAAAGCTTGAGAAAAAGCATGGCAAGGGAAAGGCCCTTTCGATTCTGGCGGCAAAGATAGGGCGGGCCGTCTATTTCATGCTTCGGAGGAATCACCCCTTTGACGAGGCGAGGTTTCTCGCATGCTGACTGGGAGGGGGCGGATCAGCTTGAAGCCTAACTGGAACTGATGGGATAAGTCCATCTATTGACCGTGAAAACGATAACCTCGTGCGTCCTGGAACGCGAACCGGTCAATGGACAGTACCCGGCAGCCTATGCGCTTTGATTGGCGATCCGTCCCGCTCCCCTTAACATAGTGTCTGCGTTTCAAGGAGCTTGATATGTTCTGCTCCTCACCCGGCCCGGCGACTAACTGGAATAAGAGCGCCCACTCTTATAGCCCGACTTTAGAATGGGCCGGCATGAGGGAACAGAGCTGTTTCTTTGTCGTTCCCACATCAGGGGAACTGTCGTCATCAATGAGGGCGCCTCACTGAATGACTATTGAACAACGATAGGTGTTTGGCGCAGGACAACTCCTGCAAAACCCGTTCTTGAAATCAAGACGGAACAGTATCTGCTCTTTTGAACTGACGGATGATAGAAAGCGAAAAAATAAGCGTTTCGTTAACGGACTGTTTTACCCCTTGACATAGGGAGGCCATATAGGGGTTAGGCTTTACCTTAGACGGCCTTTTTCAAGCTTTTGATTGCCAAGAGCTTTGTATGTATCATTAAGAATATTATAATATTCTTCCCTTTTTTTACTGTAACCCGCCAATAAATTACCGGCGTGTTCTCTATCA
>JBHHXU010000376.1:0-1845 GCA_046757185.1 Thermodesulfobacteriota bacterium | reverse complement strand
CCTTTTAGACACGAGAACATCCGATAGTCGCCTCACATTCGGCGTGATTTTATCCCTGAGCGATGCGATATTACTGAGTGCGTCCTCTCTCAGCGCAGTATCCTCGACACTCTTATCGGACATCACCATATAGTACCGGTCAAGTATCTTTCCCGACATCTCGTAGAGGTCTTTCAGAATCTTCGCCGCGTAGGCATGAGCAACAGGCCCGGTCATGGTCTGTATGAACGCCGCGTCGATATTGCCTATACGGGCCATGATGAGATGACGATAGACAGGGACGGGAGACATATTCACGAAATTAGTCTCCTCGGCCGTGAGAGCGACTTGAGGGGTTGCCGCAAACTTCGCGGCGATGGAGCTCATATTGGTCTCCACATAGACGGTGATGGATTTCTTTACATCTGTAATCTTCGCGCAGGCCCCGGTATTATCCTTAAACTCCGCCACACCATCGACAAAATCTGTGTAGTCGTCATTCCGGAGATTATTCAGACATGGAGTGACTACCGTGATGGAAAGGGGGTTGTTGGCAGCGGAAACGTATAGATCACCGACATAGCCCCTCACCAGGTCTGTCCATGCCGTACTGTAACTGAATTTCTGTGCCGCTTTCTCAAGAAGGCTCCCCTGCTGATAGAGAAGCTTGTCGAGGTCGGCGTCACCGCCGGTCACGGTGGCCTTGGTTGCCACTATGGAAGCAGAGGGGTCGGCCTCCACTTTCTCCTGGCTATCCTTATAAAATGAGGCAAACCCCGTATCGACGGAAAGGGAGTTAATCTCCTCTTTTGCCGAGTCCCAGTCCCCCGTGAATGCGTCTTTTGCTACTGTCACTACAGCCTTGCTTGCCCTGCAATCATCCAGTTGCAGGGAGTTCAGCTTGTCCGCCAGGCTTTCAAGCTCAACCATATTGTTTTTGAGCGACGCCGAGAGGGTCTCCAGGGCAATATTGAAGGCAAAGACAGGAGCGCCGGTCATGATGTTTTGAAGTTTCTGGCCCAGGTAGTTCATGTCGAGGAAGGAAAAGCCACCCATAAACATGTCTATTCCGCCGCACCCCGCTTTGAAGTTGGGGAGCGAAACGGTCGCAAGAGCGTCGCCCGTATGCGGAAACCTGGCACTCATTCCACCGGCAGTATAAAAACCCCTCTTCTGCCCCTCGAAGGACAACGGCCCTGTAGCAGTCGCCTGGGTAAACCAGTCATCCACCCACCCCGCGCCCGCCTCCGGAACAAAGAAGAGTGGCAAATACACGATAAACAACAGGAGTATCGTTATCTTTTTCACCCCTTTGAACAACATGATTTTTCCCTCCCCTCATTCTCTATATTACTTTTTGACTTAGCCAACGTTTTCTTGATTTCCTCAAGCATCCGCATCTCTTCATCAAGGCAAGAGTTCACAACACCGTCTCTTTGTGCAATATAGGTTTGCCAATTTATCCTTGTTTCCAACATCTTTTCCGCCCTTTTGAGCCATCCTTCCAAACGCCTGACATCTCTCTCTGCCCTCTCTTGCCATTCACGGTAGCAGGCATCTACACCCTTTTCCGAATGGTGAATTACCCAGAGCGTATGGAGATACCATAACGGCCACAAAAACTTAGGAGAGGTACGAAACTTAGCTATCTGATAGTCAACCTCATCATCGGTGTACTTCGTAAATATCCTCAACACTACCTCCTTGTTTTCCCTGATTGTTGGTCAGTGATTATCTCTCCCGACACCTCTCTCACGATAGCGTCGATACCTCGCTTTTCCGGATCTACAGCCCCTCCTAGCTGGTGTTCATACAGAGAAAAGCGGGAAGGGGTAATATCCCCTCTCAAATACCTTATGGAGTTGT
>JBHHXU010000375.1:0-1852 GCA_046757185.1 Thermodesulfobacteriota bacterium | reverse complement strand
GTAGGACAATTCAGAAATATCATGCTATCAGCATGGATTAATCAGACCTTCCTTAGAAGAATGGCTGAGGATCTAAAAATTGATACAAGTTATTTGGATGATGACTTCTTTAATGAGCCTTTTACACCAGGGCCTACTAAATAATTACATAACCAGGCAATTCCAGCCGACCTCCTTCATCGGCGGCTGAATTGCGGTGATCCATCACGGGGCTGTGCGCTCTCTTTCCTTTTCTCCAGCGAGAGAGAAAAAGAAGAAGAAAAAAAGGCGAGGCAAATAGAGCCCATTGTTCCCTCAATTGATCGACAAAAAGGCATTATTATCTTGACAGTTTGGCGCTCCCTGTGGTAGCAATCACAGTGCGCTTTTTGTCAACTATAGAGTTCAACTCCCCTTCAAGCACCATCACATGCAGATAAGGTTATGCTGAGTATCGATCTTACCTTAATTTACCAGATTGTCGGTTTCTTTGTCCTCCTCTTTATCCTCAACCGGCTTCTCTATGCCCCCCTGCGTAAGGTCTTGCAGGAGCGGGAGAAGAACATAGAGGGGACCCTGCAGGATGCCGAGGCCATCGAGTCGGATTTACAGGGAAAGCTGGAGGAGTATGACAAGAGGATACAGGAGGCGAAAGCGAAGGCCCAGGAAGAGCGGGCACGGATAAGGCAGGAGGGGGTTGATAAGGAGCGGGAGATTATCGAGGAGGTGCGGAGGACAACCGCTCAGGAGATGGAGCGGATGAAGGGTGAGATATCGAAGGGCGCCCAGGATGCCCTCGCACAGTTGAAGGAGGAGAGCAGCGGACTCTCCCGTGAAATCGCGGAGAAGATACTGGGAAGGAGGGTTGCCTCTTTCCTCATCATTATCGGGGTTCCCCTGAGTGCCTCCCTTGCCTTCGGCGCCGGGGGGGGTGACCCCGATGGAGCAGGGGGCGGCTCCATCTGGAAGGTCATCAACTTTGTCATCCTGGTGGTCGGTATCTATATCGTCTGGATAAAGGTTATCAGGGGTATCCTTGCCGACCGGAGAGAGGGGATAAGAAAGGCGATTGATGAGGCGAAGATGGCCAAGGATAAGGCTGAGAAGAAATCAGCCGAGTATGAAGAGAAGTTGAGGCTCCTCGATAGCCGTGTTGAGGAGATCTTCCATGAGCTTCGGGAAGAGGGTGAGGGCGAGAAGCAGAGGATTATTGATGAAGCCGTAAGGAGCGCCGAGAAGATAAAGAAGCAGGCGCAAATCTCGGCCGACCAGGAGATAAAGAAGGCAAATGTCTCAATAAAAAAGGAGATTGCGCGCCTTGCCGTAGAGATGGCGGGAGAGGTTCTGAAGAAGGAGGTCAAACCGTCGGACCAGGAGAGGCTCATCGATGAAACGCTCAACACCATTCGTTTACAATAGAGAGAAAACCAATCATTGAGAAAAAAGAGTTTTGCAAAAAAATATGCCACGAGTCTCCTCGATATTGCCCTTGAAGAGAAGAGACAGCGGGAGATACGAGGGGAGCTCGACACCATATCATCCCTCATAGTCGACAGTCCGGAACTCTCCACCGCTTTATTACACCCCATGTATGACCTCGATGACAGACGGAGGCTAGCGGAGTCGGTCTGTGAAAGGGCGGGGCTATCCCGGACTATACAGAGGTTCCTGGCAATCCTCGTGGAGACAAGGGATGTCAGGCTCTTGCCGGAGATTTCCAACTCCTACTCGATGATGGAAGACGAGCTTGAGGGAAGGCTCCATGTCGTCATTGAGGCGCCGTGGGAGCCGGATAGCGAAACAGAGACGCGGATAAGGGAAAAACTCCACTCCCTGACGGGCAGGGAGATAATCCTCGTTAATAAGGTAGACA
>JBHHXU010000374.1:0-1880 GCA_046757185.1 Thermodesulfobacteriota bacterium | reverse complement strand
AAAAGTGGCACCACGACGCGCCGATAGACGGCATGCAACGGTTGAAAACGCCCCTGCCAGTAGGGCACCACGACGTCGTAACTGGAGATTTGCCTTGTCAGATATGAGATCAAGGGGGGATTTAAGAACGGCACATCACACGAAGTCACAAAACCGATTTCCCGGCTCGTTGCCCTCAGTCCGTAGTGAATCCCACCCACCGGTCCCTGATACGCCACCTCGTCTCGCACCAGCATCACCGGCAGTGGAGGCAACGCCTGCTCGGGCGCAGCCACAACGATAGTCTCGGCAAATAAACGCTCAAGTGTCCGCACCATGTGGACGATCAGCGGCTCGCCATCAAAGAGGAGCAGGGCCTTAGGCCGGCCCATGCGGGAGCTTTTCCCGCCGGTCAGGATAATGGCAGAGGCATCGACTCTTACCGGTTCATCGCTCACGACTGCACCTTATATCATATCTCCTTCTCGGATCTCCGCAACGCAGGTACTTAAGAATCCTCTGCAACCCCACTCGCCTTTAACCGTAACCCATCCCCCCCCTCCATGAGCTTCTCCAAGAAGCTACGACACCACCGGTAGACGTCCCTCTCCCGGACAGCTCGACGAAGCCGCTGCATCCGACCTCGCTTCTCGGCCCCCCCCATGGACAAGCACTCATGGATGGCATCTGCTAGATCCTCAGTGGCGTATGGATTCACCACGACCGCGTCAGTTAAAATCGCCGCTGCCCCCGTGAATTCACTGAGAATGAGGCAACCATCCTCTCGCATCCTCGAAGCCACATATTCCTCCGCAACGAGGTTCATTCCGTCCCTCAAAGGGGTGACCAAGGCCGTGTCGGCCGCTGAATAGTAAGTTACCAGCTCCTCCACGGGAAAAGCCTTATAAAGATAACGTAGAGGAACCCACTTCCGAGTGGTGAAACGTCCGCTGATGCGACCAACCGTCTCATCGATCTGTCGGCGCAAAATCCTGTACTCCTCAACTCGAGTCCGTGAAGGAACCGTGATCTGTATCATGCATACCCGCCCATGATACTCAGGGTGTTTCTCCAAGAAACGTTCGTAGGCAATGAGCCTTCCCCAGATCCCCTTCGTATAATCGAGACGATCTACGCCCAGGAGGATATACTCGACGCCTATCTCCCGGCGTATCCGCCGGGCCTTCTCTTCATTCGCAGGGTCTGAGGCCAGGTCGTTCCATCTGTCATAATCGATCCCTACCGGAAAGACCCCCACCTTGATGACCCGGCCTTCGTACTTGACGCTGTAGCTCTCTCGATCTACAGAAAGCTTGAACACGTCCTCGACACATTGAAGGAAATTCTCCGCATGCAGGCGAAGCTGAAAGCCGATCAGGTCACTTCCCAAAAGACCGTGTAAAACCTCCCTGCGCCATGGGAGAACACGAAATATGGGAGAGGAGGGAAAAGGAATGTGCCAGAAAAAGCCTATCGATAGATCATGGCGCTTCTGCCTCAGCAAACTGGGCAAAAGCGTTAGGTGAAAATCGTGAATCCACACATGGCTCGAGCCTCGAGATTCCCCTATGAACACTCTTGCAAACTTCTCATTCACTCCCTGGTAGCTCTTCCAGTATTCGCCCCTGAAATGGCATCGGTCCGGGAAGTAGTGAGCCAAAGGCCATAAGACCCGATTGGAAAACCCCTGATAATAATTCCTCACCTCCTGATCTGTAAGCTGAATCAAGTGCATGAAATATTTGGGGTTGTCCAATGGAATGCCTATCCGCTCAGGGGCTTCCCTTGTTTCCCCCCAGGCGATCCACACGCCTCCACCTTGACACATAATCTCATCCAGAACGGAAACCAGACCACCAACGTTTCTCTCACACGAGATCTTGCCGGACTTCATCTTCAGT
>JBHHXU010000373.1:0-1901 GCA_046757185.1 Thermodesulfobacteriota bacterium | reverse complement strand
CGAACTACCCAAATGCCTACGCCAGGGTCTCTTATGATGAAAGCAGGCTGACTACAAGGAAGATACTCAAGGCTATATCCGATGCCGGATATAAGCCGGTACTCATTGAGGCCGCTGAAGAAGCTATTGATCTGGAGAAAAAGGCGCGGGAGAAGGAGATCACTACCCTGAAGAGGAAATTTATCCTGGCTGCCGTATTCGCCTTCCCCATCCTCTATGTGGCCATGAGTGAACTGATAAGCGAGAGCCTCCTGCCGGGGTTTTTGAAACCGGAGGATTCACCGGCCACCTTCGCGCTCTTCCAGCTTCTCTTCTCCGTCCCCGTCATCATCGCCGGATGGCATTTCTACCGGTTCGGTTTCCCCAACCTCTTCAGGGGTTCACCCAATATGGACTCACTCATCGCCATGGGTACAAGCGCCGCCTACCTCTACAGTCTCTACAGCGCCGGTCTGGTCATATCGGGTAACGACCCGGAAGGTAACTATGTGGGGAGACTCTACTTTGAGACGGCGGCGGTCATCATTGCGCTCATATTGCTGGGAAAGTATCTGGAGGCGGTTTCAAAGGGAAAGACCTCGGAGGCGATAAAGAAGCTCATGGGGCTCGCTCCCAGGACGGCTATTATTGAAGTGAACGGGGTTGAAGAGGAGGCGCCTCTGTCGGAGGTGCAGGTCGGCGATATCGTCGTCGTTAAACCGGGGGAGAAGGTCCCTGTTGACGGTGAGGTCATTGAGGGGAGGACCGCCATTGATGAATCGATGCTCACCGGCGAGAGCATCCCCGTCGAGAAGAATCCGGGCGCGAAGGTGACGGGGGCAACGCTGAACAAGACGGGCGCCATCAAACTCAGGGCGGAGAAGGTCGGAAAGGATACCGCCCTTGCCCGGATTGTCAGGCTGGTGGAGGAGGCCCAGGGGTCGAAGGCGCCGATCGCACGGCTGGCCGACATCGTGGCGGGCTACTTCACCTGGGGGGTGATTAGTGTCGCCGTCATCACGGCCCTTATCTGGACAATCGCCGGAACCTTCTTCGGGGTCTCCCTCGCCGGAGGAACCACTGTCTTTACCCTGACGGTAGTGATATCTGTCCTTATCATCGCCTGTCCCTGTGCCCTGGGGCTGGCAACGCCTACATCGATCATGGTAGGGACAGGGAAGGGGGCGGAGCAGGGGATACTGATAAAGGATGCCGGGGCGCTGGAGAATTTCAGGAAGATAGACTTCATCGTATTCGATAAGACGGGAACACTTACCGAGGGAAAGCCCAAGGTGACGGACATTATTACCTATAATGACTATGATAAGGATGAGGTTCTCAGGATTGCCGCAAGCGGCGAGAAGAAGTCAGAGCATCCACTGGCGGAGGCGATTGTCAACAGGGCCGGAGATGATAAGATAGAATTGGTTGACGTAACCGGCTTCAATGCCGTCCCCGGTCACGGGATAGAGATGGAGATTGATAAGTCACCCTATTTTCTTGGTAATGAGAGGTTAATGGACGACAGAGAGGTGGATATAAGGGGCGCCAGAGAGGATGCCGGTCGCCTGGCCAACGAGGGAAAGACCCCCATGTATATTGCACAGGGCAGAGTCATGATGGGGATTATTGCAGTGGCCGATGTCCTGAAGGAGAGCAGTGAAAGGGCGATACAGGAGCTGCACGCACTGGGGATAAAGGTCGCCATGCTCACCGGCGACAACAGGAGTACGGCTGACGCTATCGCCCGCACTGCGGGTATCGATCGTGTTCTGGCCGAGGTACTGCCGGAGGACAAATCAAAAGAGGTAAGGAAACTGCAGGACGAGGGATACACGGTCGCCATGGTGGGTGACGGGATCAATGACGCACCAGCCCTGATGCAATCGGATGTAGGGGTGGCCATCGGCGCGGGCACGGAT
>JBHHXU010000372.1:0-1902 GCA_046757185.1 Thermodesulfobacteriota bacterium | reverse complement strand
TGGTCACCATGGGGCTCCTGAGCCTCCCGACCATGCTCAAGAGGGGGTACAGCCCCGAGCTCGCCACCGGCACCGTCACTTCTGCGGGGACCCTCGGCCAGATCATCCCGCCGAGCATCATCCTCGTCCTCCTCGGGAGCATCCTCAACGTCTCCATCGGCGACATCTTCATGGGGGCGGTCATCCCTGGACTGATTCTCGTGACCCTCTACTTCATCTGGATAGTCGTCGTTTCCATCGTAAGACCCGATCTAGCGCCGCCGCTGCCGGAGGAGGAGCTGAACCGGTTCAGGGAGAAGGGGGTGGTGAAACGGGTTCTGCGGGCCTTCATCCTCCCCCTCCTCCTCATCCTCGCCGTGCTGGGTTCCATCTTCGCGGGGATCGCCTCTCCGACGGAGGCGGCGGCAGTGGGGGCCCTCGGTGCAACGATACTGACCATTGCACGGGGGAGGTTCAACTATGAGCGGCTCAAGGCGGTCATGGCCGACACGACCCACCTCACCTGCATGGTCTTCATCATCCTCGTCGGCGCCACCGCCTTCGGACTGGTCTTCAGGGGGATGGGGGGCGACCGGTATCTCACCGACCTCGTGATGGAGGCGAACCTCGGCCCCGGCGGTTTCCTCGCCCTCGTCATGGCGGTCATCTTTATCGCCGGGTTCTTCATCGATTTTATTGAGATTACCTTCATCATCGTCCCCGTCGCCACCCCCATCTTTGTCCACATGGGCATCGACCTCCTCTGGGTCGGCATCCTCATCGCCATCAACCTCCAGACCTCCTTCCTCACCCCCCCCTTCGGCTTTTCCCTCTTCTACCTCAAGGGGGTCGCGCCGAAGGAGGTCACCACGGGACACATCTACAGGGGGATCAGCCCCTTCGTTCTCATCCAGCTCATAGGCCTGCTCCTCGTTATCCTCTTCCCCTGGACCGTCACATGGCTGCCGAAGGTTTTGGGACGGTAAAAAGCTTGTTTGCAATTTATAGTGGTGATTTGGTATTATCTTCCGCCTGCGAATTACCCAAGGACGATAAACGACAAAGGATTGTTATGAAAACCAATCGAGGTTGGAACTCGAATATCCATTGCCGTCCTCTCATCACCTTCTGTCTGATCCTTATGCTTGCCCTCTCCGCCTGCTCAAATACCGTCAAACAACCGGTAAAGGCAGATAAAGTAGAGCAGATGGAGGAACTGAACTCCACCCGTGACGGCATTCATATCCTCAGGGGGGTCTGTGAGGTTTCGTGGCGGTGTGTCGCCGAAGGGCCGGGCGACTGGCTCATCGAAGAGTTACTCAGACTCCCGATGCTGGCAACAGGCAAACAGGGGGGCAACCCCACCGAACGGCTGGAGAGGGCGGTGAGGCAAGCCGTGAAGTCTCTCGCACGAGACCGCCGTTATGCCGACCTTTCTCGTAAAAAGCAGTTGGAGGTGCTTGCCGGGATGGTTGCCAGGGAGTACCGTGCAAGGCTCAGTGCAACCCTGCAGGACTCCCTCCACGAGATGGCTGAACGGGAGAAATCACCCTATGGACCTGAAAACAGCAGCGAACACATCACTATCTCCTCCTTCAACATCGATATCGTTGACTCATGGACCAAGGGCCCGACCTTCCTTCTGGAGGTCAGAGCATCCATTGAGAACGGGCCGCCGACCCATTCACGCATACGGTGTGACCAGTGCGAATCATTCCCCACCGATGCGGACAGGTGGACACCCTACGAGTTCTGGAACCCTTCAGTCATCCTGGTGGGGGAGGGGCGGCTCACCGTCTGCCTTGAGGTACGTGCCGAACCGTACTACGGCAACTATGCCAACACCGCCATCGCCTGCGATACCATCGGTGCGCCATCAGCTCAACAACTGGAGGATGAGAAACTGAAGGCAGCCGCAATCAA
>JBHHXU010000371.1:0-1908 GCA_046757185.1 Thermodesulfobacteriota bacterium | reverse complement strand
GACCCATCATCATCGCTACAAAGCCGATAATCCTGAGAGACCTGTCGGGCACCTTCCCGATGGAGTGTGACCACTCCTTAACCTTCATGGGAAAGGCGAAGTAGGGTAACCCCTCAATAATCAAAACAACGCCCAGAACCGAGAGTATAAAGGTCACATCACCCCTCTTTATTCATGTACGGTCCGATAACGGGGAAAAGAAAACTCCCGGATTATCTCTGATGTAGTCCCTCCTTCCCGGATAACGCAGCAGTACGGCGGGAGGGTTTCAGGCTATCTCGTACTGCTCCTGATGGAAGAGGTCGACTGTTCGCACGACGATCTTCTTTTTGAGCCTCGTCTCCAGATCGGTAAGAATTGCACCATTGCTTGAAATACGGTCGGCGATGGCCGGATTGACATAGACCGTTACCTTTCTCCTCTTTTTCAGCGGCACCTCACGGAGGAGTTCACGGTATATCTCCATGATAACGGCCTCCTTCCCCTTTACCATGCCGTTCCCCTCACCGTAGGGGCACGGCTCACAGAGGAGCTGGGAGATGCCGGCCCTCACCCTCTTCCTTGTCATCTCAACAATCCCCAGCTCCGAGATCTTGAGTATGTTGGTCCGTGCCTTGTCTCCTGTAATCGCATTTTGCAGAGCGTTATAGACCTTCTCCCGGTTGGACGGTACCTCCATGTCGATGAAGTCAATAACGATAATCCCCCCGATGTTCCTAAGCCGTAATTGATAGACAATCTCCTTCACGGCCTCGAGGTTCGTCTTGAGGATGGTCTCCTCTGAGCTTCTCCTGCCGACGTACCTGCCGGTATTGACGTCGATAGCGGTGAGGGCCTCCATCTGGTCCATGACGAGGAACCCGCCCGATTTGAGCCACACCTTCCTCTCGATGGCATCGGCGAGCTCAACCTCAACACCGTAGAGGTCGAAGAGGGGCTCTGTTCCGTTATACCGCTCGACCCTGTCCCTGAGGGAGGGGAGGAACTTGTCGATGAAGGAGACGACCCTCCTGTACTCTTCCTCCGAGTCGATGAGGAGCCGGTCTACCTCCTGAGAGAAGAGGTCCCTTACGGTTCGCAGGGAGAGGTCGAGCTCTTTGTAGATGAGGCCGGAGGTAGACGCATGCTCATACCTCTCCTGGATGTCTCCCCAGAGCTTCAGGAGAAAATCCATATCGGCCTTTATCTCCTCCTCACTCTTCTCCTCGCAGGCCGTCCGCACAATGAAGCCGCAGTTGTCCGGCTTGAGGTTTTCGATAATACCCCGCAGCCGCCGCCGCTCCTTGAGACTCTCGATACGCCGCGAGACACCGACGTGCTTGAAGCCGGGCATGAGGACAAGGTGCCTTCCCGGGAGGGAGATGTGGGAGGTTATCCGCGCCCCCTTGCTCCCGAGAGGCTCCTTCTCTACGCGGACCATGATCTCCTGACCGCTCTTCAGGATGTCCTGTATCCTCCGCTCACCGTACGACGAAGGCGCCGGTGCCGGCTGCTCCTCGTCCCCCAAATCAACCTCGTCGCTTCTCGGCATCTGTCTCTGAACGTCGCCAACGTGGAGGAAGGCGGTCCTGTCGAGGCCGACCTCCGCGAATGCGGCCTGCATCCCCGGCAGAACCCGTACAATCTTCCCCTTGTAAATATTCCCGGTCAGTCCCTCATCGCCGGCCCGCTCTATATAGAACTCTACGAGCCTCCCGCCTTCAATGAGGGCAACCCTCGTCTCATAGGGGGTGTGATTAATGAGCAGTTCCTTTGAACGATTTTTCATGTACCGGTCTTTGCCTTCAGGATAGGGATAAGGGAGGCTTCACTGGCGGAAATATCCAAGAGGGGGGCGATGATCTCATGAGGCTTCGCACCCCGTCCCTCTGCCCTCTTGAGGATGAGCCGAAGAGACGACAGCTCTCG
>JBHHXU010000370.1:0-1911 GCA_046757185.1 Thermodesulfobacteriota bacterium | reverse complement strand
CTCCGGTATCGTCAGGGGAGTAATCGAAGACGAACCGACCCAGAGGGGGGATACGGGTGTCCTCTATCTCACGGCTCAGGTTGAGTTCTACCCTCCGCCCGATAAACTTTTTTTTGACAGAGCCGTCCACGGGATTGCCGCTCTTATCGAGGAGTGAACCCCTTACCACGATGAGGGGGGGCACGTAGGTGGGAAAATAGTGGCCGGTGTTGCTGTTTATTATGGTGAGGAGCACCCCCCTCTTCCTCTCCTTAAGCAGTATCTCAACACCGCTCTTCACCATCTCAGGGTCGTGTATGCCGCGAAAGAGGTGCCTCCTCCCCGGCATATGGCAGCCCTGGCAGGTTACCCCCTTCTCAGGATAGGGACTGGCACGCCACTCATTATAGGTGTTCTCCAGCAGCTTGCCGTTGAGGGCGAATGCCCCTTCCGGGAACTGGTGACATGCGGCGCAGAACTCGGATTGTTCAAAGAAGGACGATGCGGTAAAGCCGCCGTGGCCCCCCCCCCTTTTATTCTCCTTCAGCGGAGGCGGGCCGAACCTCCTGTATCCCCTCACATGGCAGACCCCGCAACTTACGCCGCTCTTCTGAAGCTTCTCGTCGAAGCGGTTGTTTTTCTCATACTTCCCATCGACGATCAGATACTCCTGCTGTTCGCTCAACGGCGCATGGCAGAGATAGCACGATGCGGCAAAGTCCGGGTTCTCGTCGGGAGAGAGCTGGCCGAGGAGCCCCGGACCGACCGCCATGCTGTGGAGCGACCCGCTCCAGTCGGCATACTGGGCCTGATGACAGGCGCCGCAATCCTTCGGATAGAGCGATGATTCCAGTGAGGTGAATCCATCGGGCACTGTGCCCTGCAACGGCACCGGTCGTACCCAATACTCCTCTGAGAACTCTTCAGGCTCTTGTCGGGAATGAGGCTGAACACTGATGGCAGCGCCGCCGGAGGAGAGGGCCAGAAAAAAGAGAAAGGAGAGGGAAATCCCTCCGGCAGCCCTACGACTTTTTCGCACTACTTTCATTGAGGAAACGGAGCGCCGACCAGGCCATCACCTTAACCCCTACAGAGAGGGCCTTTTCATCGATATCGAAGAGCCTGTGGTGGAGAGGGTGGGTAATCCCCTTCTCGGCATTTTTAATACCGAGCCTGAAGAAGGCGCCCGGCACCCTCTCGGCAAAGAGTGAAAAGTCCTCACCACCCATAGTAGGTTCGGTGAGCTCTATAACCTTGTCACTCCCGAGTATGTCCCGCGCAGACTCCATAACCAGGGAGGCGAGTGCCTCGTCATTAACGACGGAGGGATTTCCCCTGGTAAAGGTAAAGTCATAGCTGGCGCCCATCGCCTCTGTTACCCCCTTGACCACCTGTTCGATGAGATCGGGAAGCTGGTCCCTGATAGCGGGGTTGAGGGACCTCACCGTCCCCGTCATCTCGACCCTGTCCGCCACAATATTCGCCACCGTCCCTCCCTCTATGGTGCCGATGGTTATGACCGCAGGATGGAGGGGGTCTATCCGTCTGCTGATAATATGCTGAAGGGCGGAGATGACGTCGGATGAGACCAGGATCGCATCTATCGTCTGGTGCGGCCTGGCAGCGTGGCCACTCCTTCCGTAAATGGTAATCTCCACCTTATCCGATGATGCGGTCACCACACCCGCCCTACACCCTATCGTCCCGACCGGAAGTTCAGCGATAACGTGGAGGGCAAGTATGGCCGAAGGAGCCGGATTTTCGAGAACGCCATCCTCGATCATGGCCCCTGCGCCACCGACCGCCCTCTCTTCAGAGGGTTGAAAAATCAGTTTTATGTTGCCGTCAAACTCCCCTTTCAATTTTGAGACGACGGTCGCCACACCGAGCAGCACCGCAGTATGGGCATCATGGCCGCACGAGTGCATGACC
>JBHHXU010000369.1:0-1912 GCA_046757185.1 Thermodesulfobacteriota bacterium | reverse complement strand
CTTTCTTATGCTTCTCCCGCAGTTCCTTCATCATGGGCTGGATCCTTTGGAGGTGTTGAGGCGCCTTCATGCTCTTCTGCGTGAGAGGGTAAAAAGCGACTTTGGTCATCACCGAAAAGACAATTATCACGACGCCGTAGTTCCTGATGAACTGATGCATCCACAATAGAATCACTACGATCATCCTCGTAAACGGACGAATGATCCACCAGCCGTACTCCACGATATCTTCCAACCCAACCCCCAAAGCCGACAGTCTGTAATAGTCTTGTGGGCCGAGATAGACCGTCCAGCGAAACTCTCCCTCTTTCTCTCCCGGTGGAAGGATCGCCGTAATGCCGATCCGGTTCTCCTTTTCTGCGCCCTTTGAGATGACCCCTTTCAGGGGCGCGTTCCTCGCCACCAAGGCCGCTACAAAGTATTTGTTCTTGATACCCGCCCACAGGAAAGGTCCTTCATCGTATGCCGTTGCATCCTTCTCCCCATCCAGATCGCCGAGATCGACCTTTTCCACCCCACCCCGCTCCCTTCCCATAATGGTCCCGAAATAATTGATGTCGTTCCGAACGGAGTCCAGCTCCGTCGGAAGCAACCGCGGCAACAGGTCAACCTGGAGTTGTCGATCCCGCTTCCATATCGTCCCGGGAAGGAACAGTTCAATGTCTATCACATAAACGCCAGGATTGAACGTATACTTCATCTTTATACTGTCACCCCTGCCGACCGGATGAGCCAGGACGAGTACTTTTGTCTCCTCGGCAGCATGGATGTGGGCGGTCGACGGAGAGAAATCAAGCTTCCCGAGATCCAGCGTGTCCCGCTCGAGAGTTACTCTCATGTTCAGGAAGCTGGAGTTCCGTGGGGGTATCAGGCGCACACCTCCATCATTCATATAGGAGGAATATTCCTTGAGTTCCATGGAGATCAACCTCCCGCCGACGGAGGATATACCCAGGCGATAGATATCGGTCTCAACGATTATGGTGTCACCCTCCGCTACGACCCCCGTCATCAAGGGGACCTCTTGGCCACCGGTACCGGTTTCTTCCAGGCTCTCTCGCTCTTTCTCCTCGGCTTCATCCACCACCTCCTTCTCCCCAAGCGGGGCAATCTTCTCGGGTTTCGGTGGTGAGAGGAACAGGTTGCTCAACACAAGAACGACCGCGATCAGGAATATGGCCAGTAATACCCTTTTCTCCATGCCCACTTCTTACTCCGGAACTCGTCTGCTCGTCCTGGGAACGGGATCCTCTCCCCAACCCCCCAACGGGCTACATCTCAGCATCCGCCGGATTGCCAGACCCACTCCCTTCACTACACCGTGCCTTTCTATAGCCTCTATCGCGTATTGCGAACAGGACGGATGATACCGACACGAAGTCGGTAAAAACGGAGATATGGCCACACGGTAGAGCTGAATCGGTTTTACGACAACCATCTTGAACCACTCTTTCCTTCGCTTCCTCCCCATTACTTCCCCCTCTGGTCTCTCTCCTTCAGAGCTGCAAAACTCAACCGCAACTCTTCCACGATATCACTGTAACGCATACCGTAAGCTTCGCGTCTCGCTCTCACCACGACATCGCCATGAATGCCACCCAGAAAGCCCCCCCGACGTAACGCTTCTTTCGCACGCCTCCTCACCTTGTTTCGATCAACCGCCCGCATGGCGAACATCGGCACGACGACGGCGATTCGCAAACCATCTTCCCCTCCTCGCCGGGCGATTATATCGAAAGAAGGGCCCTTCCTCCGCCACCCTTCCTTGAGGACCCTCAAGATGTCTTTTCTCTTATGTAGCCTAGTAAAAACGCGATTTGAATACATGGGGGGTAGAACAAAAGGCGTGTTGTCTGTCGGGTGCGACATGTTTAACCGGGCACTAGTCTTTTCCGACCCTTGGCTCTCCTCC
>JBHHXU010000368.1:0-1912 GCA_046757185.1 Thermodesulfobacteriota bacterium | reverse complement strand
ACAAGGAGGGTACCGCGCCGACGCCGGCCTCGGAGGAGGTTAAGCCCACCCACACGGAGCACTTCTTCGAAATGGACATTGAGGGAAGTGAGACAGACGAGTGAGGCGGCTCTACGGTCAGCAGGAAAACTGGGCCGGTAGTGCCGGCCCATTCATGATATAATGCTCGTTTCCACGTATTCATGCTCGTAGAGTTGAGGATATAGAATATGGCAAAGCTTATCGACACCTACAACCGTACCATCGACTACCTCCGGATCTCGGTGACCGACCGGTGCAACCTGCGGTGTACCTACTGCATGCCGTCCGAGGGTATCAGGCTGGCGCCACCAAAGGAGATACTCAGGTATGAGGAGATACTGAGGATTGCACGGGTCGCCGTCTCCAACGGCATCAGCAAGATACGGGTCACCGGGGGCGAGCCGCTCGTACGGAGGGGGATCGTGGAGTTTATCGGCGAGGCGGCCTCCCTTGAGGGGCTTACCGACCTGAGTCTTACCACCAACGGTGTCCTCCTGAAGGAGTATGCCGCCCCATTAAGAGAGGCGGGGCTCAAACGGATCAACGTGAGCCTCGACTCACTCAGGCACGACCGTTTTCGCGGCATTACACGGGGGAACAAACTCGATGCGGTTCTCACGGGAGTGGAGGAGGCGGAGAGGGTCGGGCTATCGCCGGTAAAGATCAACATGGTGGTCATAAAGGGCTTCAATGACGACGAGATCCTCGACTTCGCAGATTTGACCCGGACAAAGCCGTACCACATACGGTTCATAGAGTACATGCCCTTCGATACGGAGGCGGGGTGGCAGAGGGAGCAGTGTATGAGCATAGAGGAGATAATGGAGAACATTACCGCCACTCAGGAGATTGTCCCCCTCGAAGCACCCGAGCAGAGGACGGGGCCCGCCAGGCGTTACCGGTTTAAAGATGGGGTCGGTGAGCTCGGCTTCATAAGCCCCGTCTCCGACCACTTCTGCGGCTCCTGCAACCGGCTCCGGCTGACGGCGGACGGCAAGTTGCGGGTATGCCTCTTCTCCGACAGCGAAATAGATGTGAGGGAGGCGCTGAGAAGGGGATGCTCCGACGAGGAGATCAGAGAGCTCCTCTTTACCGCCGTAAAGAACAAACCGGAGAGCCATCAGATAAACGAGAACATCTTCAAGAAGTGCAGCAGGACGATGAGTCTCATCGGCGGCTAAGGGCGGTTACATTGCCGTCAAGTGAAAAGTACCGTTAACTTAATCTATGGATCGGAATGTAGCACTTTCCCACTATCGAAAAGGGTCTATGAAAGGTCACAAACCGGTATCTGCTGTTCGGTTGGGATGGATTCTTGACAGACATGCAGCAGGAAAGGGGCAGGGGAGTCGATATATCTCTTAATCCCCTGCCTTTGGGGTGGATGTTTAGATAAAGTTATAGCTTACAGGCTCTTTAGATAACCTACGAGTGCATCAAGTTCTTCATCAGACATCGTGAACCCCGGCATTGACATGGGGAAGTTCGGGTATTTACTTTCGCCTCCTGAGCGACTATTTACAATAACACTCGACATAGTCTCTGCATCACCCTTGATAAAGTCACTTCCGGCTAATTGAGGTCCCATCATGGCAGTACCCTTGCCACCGGCGCCGTGGCACATTTTACACTTCGATGCGTATATTAATGCTCCATCAGCAGCTATTGCCGTGCCGGAGAATGCAACAACCAGGAGAGTAGCGACCACCCATACCATCTTTTTCATTTTCAATGCTCCCTCGGACTATTTAATAATGAACAGGTTGATTATGAGCAATAAAAGGGTGAGCCAGACTACGAAGCCGGCAATTAAGATATCATCTATTTCTATTGGTAGTTTCATTACCTCTAGGCGATGAGGTTTGTTGAAGCAAAGAGAACGATAGTGGCT
>JBHHXU010000367.1:0-1923 GCA_046757185.1 Thermodesulfobacteriota bacterium | reverse complement strand
ATCCACTGTATCTCCGTATTGTACCGGGACTGGTTGTTCTCTTTGACACAGGCGTGTACACACCGTCTGCAGCCGATACACTTCTGAATATTGAGGGCGTAGCCGAAGAGGACATTCTCCATGGGAGGCGCGGTATCGACCGTTATCCTCTGGCCGTACTCCTCGCTGTACCGCCTCTCGAGGCGCACGACCGCCTCCTTCTTCTCTTCATCCGTCATAAGACAGTAGTTCTTCTGGAACCACTCGGCCCAGGTGACTTTCGCCTCCGCCTCATCCGAATTGGTCATGAGGGCGGCGGCACCCGCCAGAGCGGCGGTGCCCATAACACCGTTCCCCGCCTTCTTCAGGAACCCGCGGCGAGAGAGGTCCTCCACCCCTTCCATTTCTTCCCTGTTGTCGTTGTCCCTCTTTTCCCTAGACACCGTACGCCTCCGGAGATAGCAACCTACATCATGCTTTAAGCAACCACAGAGCACAGACCTGCCTGTGCGTGATTGCACGAAGACAGGGGTCCTCTGTGGTTAATGTATTTTTAGAGTTTAACTTTTAGGGTTTAACTCTCGGACCCCTTCTTATGATTCTTCAGTAAGGCAGCAAGGTACTCCCTCTTCTCCTTACCGGTCATGACTACATACTCCCGCTTCTTCAATACCTTATTACCGGCGAGGAGTTCCCTCCGGGCGGCCTCTTCGTGGTCGGGCTCCGGTATCAGGGTGGACGCCTTCTTGGCGAGCGAGGTTGTGGCGGCAATGGCAACAGTCGAGAGAAGAGCCCCCCTCATAAAGCCGCGCCTTGATGAGTGCTGCTTCATCCTGTTCTCTATTGATGCAGAGTCAAAGCTATCCCTGCTCTTTTTGTCTCTCCCATCCATAATAACCTCCGGGTTAATCAGGGGGTATGAAAAGCGCGTGCGGACAGTAAGCACACTCAATGCCAGTCCGCCATTCTTTGCCGGAGCGAGTGTGCCGGTTTCGGAGAGCAACTCCCTTTTTACTTCGGATAAGCGTATACAATAAACAATTTAGCGGGACGGATGATATAACAATCCATGCCTGCCTGTCAAGAGATATTCAACCAGCATTTGAAAAGTAGCTGCCCCTTCTGTTGCCGTATGTTGCAGAAAATTGCAAGGAGCAGGCTATCTGCGGGCACACCTTCTCAGAAATTTCGCAGAGGGATATCCGTCCGGTAAGGGAAGAGAGCCAGGCTCACCCCCTTCACCCTCCCCACCCTCTCAAGAAGGTCATATATCTCCCCGTCCGCAATGGGGTACGATGTTTCCCAGTCAATGCTCTGTAGCTTTATCAATACCTTACGGGGATCACCAACGATCTGTACGGCATCCGATGTCATATCCTCAATCAGAGCCTTGATCCTTATACGGTCCTCACCCAGCTCCGACTCCATCTGCCGGTGATAGGCCATTACCGCGTAGTAATCAAATCCCTCGCGGGTAGCGGCAGATATATCCTGCGACAGCCAGGCAAGGGCGTAGCGCGGATTTGAGAGGGTCTCGTACATGAGGTTAATCGCAAACTCCGTTTCAGGCCTCTCCCTCTTGACCACCCTCATGAGTCTCCGTGCGACCTCCAGAATCCTCCTGTTCTTCCAGGAGGCCCACGTCCAGAATTTGGGGGTGTAGTAAACGTCCCCTTCTCCATCCACCCTATACATTTCAGAGGGAACCAGCTCCAGGCCTGCCTCTCTCCGATAGTAAGCCTCCGCATACATCCCGAACCCTTCGGTATGCCGCAACACAAGATCATCCTGGAAGAGTATCCCGTCCAGATCGTACCGGGCGAGGTCCGCATAGAGTCCCTCAAGATGGTGAAGGACCTCATCGTTAAAGAGATCCATCCCCCTGCACCGGACGAGGTTACCACTCGATATATCGTACCCTTTACACCCCAGGTCGTTTCGCCC
>JBHHXU010000366.1:0-1932 GCA_046757185.1 Thermodesulfobacteriota bacterium | reverse complement strand
CCTTCTCGCCAACGACGATGACCGAATACCCCTCCCTGCAGAGGAGGGAGACAATCTCATGGGCCTTCTTCACGAAAGGGCAGGTGGCATCGATCATATCGAGCCCCTTGCTGTCTATCTCCTCCGTCTCCTGAAGGGTAATCCCGTGAGACCTGATGATGACCGTTCCCTCCTCTATCTCACCGACCCCCTCCCTGGGGACGATACTGGAACGTTCAAGCTTCTTCACAACCTGCGGGTTGTGTATAATAGGACCGAGGGTATATATCTCCTCCTGTTTCTCATCGGCGCACTCCTGGGCCATGTTAATCGCCCTCTTTACTCCGAAACAGAAGCCGGAGGATTTAGCAATCAGTATCTCCATATGCAATCCTCTTCTTTATATCCTCTAACAGTAGATGCAACACTTCATCTACGTTGATACTGCCTGTATCAACATAGATGGCGTCATCAGCCCTCCTGAGGGGCGCATGGTTGCGGTTGGCATCACGGTGATCCCTCTCCCCTATCTCCTCCTTAATAGCCTCATACTCTACTTCAACCCCTTTATCTCTCAGCTCCCTCCATCGCCTCTCCGCTCTCACATCACTGGAGGCATCGATGTAGAATTTTATATCCGCTGAGGGAAAGACAACGGTTCCGATATCCCTCCCCTCCATGACGATACACTCCCCTTCAGCAAGACGCCTCTGGAGATGGAGGAGTGTTTCCCTCACCCCTCTACTCGCAGAGAACCTGGAGGCGATGAGACCGGTGGAGGGGTGACGTATCCTCTCTGTTAAATCTTCACCATCGACAGAGATGGAGCCGTTTTCTATTGCTATCTCCAATGCTGAGCAGAAACTCTTTACCCTCTCATTATCATCGGGGTCGATCCCGGCATCAGACGCCTTCAGGGCAACGGCCCTATAGATCGCCCCTGTATCAATATAGGTAAACCCGAGTTCCCTTGCCAGCAACCTGCTGACGGTTGACTTTCCGACACCGGATGGTCCGTCAATAGCTATGATAACATTCTTTCTCATGTCGTTACACCCTTTAACAGCCCCATGAAATCGGGGAAGGAGGTCCTGATACACTCTGTCCCCACAACCTCGCTGCCCCCCTCCGCTACCAGACCGGCAACCATCATTGCCATGGCAATCCTGTGGTCTCCAAAGCTCTCAACGGTAGCGCCGGTGAGTTTCCCCCCTTCTATGACCATGCCGTCGGGCAACTCCTCCACTTTCACACCGAGGGAGTGGAGGCACGTTACCATTGCTGCGATGCGATCGCTCTCCTTTACTCGCAACTCAGAGGCCCCCTTGATGGTGGTGGTTCCCTCTGCGACTGCCGCCGCCACTGAGAGGACGGGAAACTCATCTATCGCCCCCGGAATGTCATCGGGCCCGATATCAATGCCGTGGAGCCGTGAGGACTTTACACGGATGTCGGCGACAGGTTCGGGAGAGCGGTGCTGCATATTAAGATACTCTACAGTGCCTCCCATCCTTCTCAGGAGGTCGATAGCGCCGCTCCTCGTCGGGTTCATCCCGACCTCTCGAATGAGGAGATCGGAATCGGGGGTTATGAGGGCGGCGACAATCAGAAAGGCGGCGGATGAGATATCACCGGGGACATACAGAGTGCACCCCTTCAAGGGGCTCCCCCCGGTTACCGCCACCCGCCACCCCCCGATTTCCACATCGACCCCGAAGGCATCGAGCATTCTCTCCGTATGATCCCTCGACTTGAAGGGCTCGGTTATAGAGGTCTGTCCCCTGGCATAGAGACCGGCAAGGAGGAGTGCCGACTTCACCTGGGCGCTTGCCACCTTTGAAGCATACTCTATCCCTTTGAGGTCACTGCCGACAATGGCAAGGGGGGCATAGTTGCCAACCACCCCCCCCGATATTGTGGCGCCCATAAAGGGGAGGGGGTCCGGTAACCCCC
>JBHHXU010000365.1:0-1943 GCA_046757185.1 Thermodesulfobacteriota bacterium | reverse complement strand
GATACTACCCCGGATACCCTGGCGAGTCGTGGCGGTTTGAGCCTCTTCGTCCGTTATCTTCGCGGGGTCGGCCTCACGCCTCACCTGGAGCGCCTTTTCGGCGCCTTGCGCAGGAACCGTAAGGGCCAGCCGGTGAGTGAGATCTTCAAGCAGCTCTTCTGTTTCTTTCTGGATGGTACGAGTCGTCACCTGGTCTACTTTGACGCCTTGAAGTGGGATGAGGGCTATGCGGCGCCGATCGAGAGCAATCCGGCGGCGATGCTCTCCTCGCATGCCGTGAAGCGTTTCTTCGGCTCGTTCTGGTGGCCCCGGATCTGGATGTTCCGGCGGCTGTTGCAGCGGCTTTTTCTCTGGCGGCTTTCTCTGTGCAGACCCCCGGTCGTGGTGCTCAACGTCGACACGATGGTGATGGACAACGACGAGGCGGAAGCCCGCCATGGGGTCGCACCCACCTACAAGAGAGTCAAAGGTTTTCAGCCCCTGCAGGTCACCTGGGAGCGGTTCATCATCGACGCGGTCTTCCGGGGAGGAGATAAGCACGGAAACCATGGGGACACCGTGCTCGAGACGGTGCGGCATCTTGTCGGGCGGATTCGTCGTTCGTATCGTAAGGACGTGCCGATCGTGCTCCGGATGGACAGCGCATTCCTTGATCAGGATCTCTTCGAGGATTGGGAGGAGATGGGGATCGGCTATGTCGTAGGCGGCAAGCTCTATGAGGATGTCCAGGCGTGCGTGTCCCGCATGGGAGCCTCGGCGTGGGGTGTCTACCGGAACAAGAAGCAGGTGTGGGACTTCGTCGAGTTCGGTGACCGCCGGGGCACCTGGTCGATGTTCCGCAGGGCGATCTTCTGCCGGCCTCGGTATGAGGATGAGCAGCGGCTCCTCGCCTTCGCCCGTCCCGACACGCTCCTCTACACCAACCTCGGCATGGGCCAGGAGATCGACCAGGCCCTGCGGGAGGCGGGAGAGGAGAGGATGCTCCGCACCGAAGAAATCATCGGGGGTTACCATCAGCGGGGTAGCGATGAACTGGTCCACCGGGCGCTCAAAGAGTTCGCCTCCGAGACCCTGCCCTTCAAGCGCTTTGCACCCAACGCCGCATTCTACTACACCATCCTCATCAGCTTCTTCCTCTATGAGACCTTCAAGGAGGATGTCTGTAAAGGCGTGGTGCCCCTCACCGCCTACGCCACCACACTGCGCCGCAAGGTCATTGACTTCGCTGCCAAGATCGTAAGACATTCCGAAAAGATCACCCTCAAGGTCACGACCGCACTCTGGAAGGCGGTCGATCTGCCGACACTCTGGAAAAGGAGCAATACGCCACCCGTTTTTCTCTGGACATAAGACCATCGATGGGAAACCCTGTAGCCTCCCCCAGGGGGAGGTATGCCTGAAAACCGGCGAAGTATGCCGAACAGTAAGATCCGTACTGAATTCTACCGCGAAAAGGATCCGTCAAGTACGTTCGTCGTGATTCTGCTCTGAATTTTCTTTGAAATCCGGCCCGTCTTATGGTAAAATATCACTCTGGGCAAAGAATCGCTCAATTTAGGTGATACTAAATATGGTTCCCGTTCCGTGCGTTGATTGAAAAGTACGAGAGGTGAGCATAACACAACATTTAAGATACTGTCTGCAGACTCCTGCCTGACAATCGTGAGAGAAATATTACTAATCTACTGTTGGTTTTACTATCTGGTTTGCATTAAGTTATGACAATCACAAGAAGACAGTGGCAGCAACTGCTGCAGCGTGTCTTCGGGGTCACGCTCACCTGTCCCACCTGCGGCACCGAGATGAAGGTCATCGCCTTCATTACCAAACATGAGCCGATCCACAAGATTCTCACTCACCTCAAATCAAAGAAGATCGACCCCCGTGCCGGGCCTTTCGCCGACCAGGCGGCGTAAGGAAAAAGCAACCCACACAAACTAAAC
>JBHHXU010000364.1:0-1958 GCA_046757185.1 Thermodesulfobacteriota bacterium | reverse complement strand
CTGGAAAAGAGAAAGATTCCCCTTGACCCGTGGGGCAATCCATACCTCTACATCTCCCCCGGACTGCACGGAGATTACGATATCATCTCCTACGGCGAAGACGGCGCCAGGGGTGGAGAGGGGTTCGCGAAGGATATTGAAAACTGGAACATCGACTGAATGCCTGCCGTAACGAGACACCTCACGGATGGTGTGTGAATGGTCGTACCCAATCAGGCCGACACGGTAAAAACAGCCTCTCTTGAACTCTTTTTCGGTTCATTGCCAATGAAGAGGATACCACTCCCGCTTATGGTACCCTTATTCCCCGCCCGTGATACAGTATAAACCTTGTCGGTTGTACCCCCTGAATGTGCCGCTCATGCAATATACAATAAAGCCAACGCATACTCACCCCCCTGAAGAGAGGGGCTTTACCATAGTTGAGATCCTGGCGGTTCTAGCTATCATAGGGGTTATCGCGGCCGTTGTCTTCCCCCGCTTATCCTTCCTTGAAGGTCACTATCTCCGGAGTGACGCGAGGAGGGTATCGGGACTCGTCCACTATGTCAGTGAAACCGCATCAATAAAAAAGCTCTATTACAGACTCCTCTTTGACATTGAAGGTGGTACCATTACCATCGAGTCTTCAGTAAACGGCACTGATTATGCGGAAGTGCCGGATGCCGACCTCCGCAGATTACGTTTACGAGACGGGATAGAGATAGAGGATCTGCTCCTCCCGCGCATAGGAAGGATCAATGAAGGTGCGATTGCCGTTCACTTCTCCCCCTACGGTTTTGCAGAGCCGTTCACTCTCCATATGAAGGGCGGCGGCAATCTGTTGACCCTCTCTTTTAATCCGTATAACGGCAAGGTCCGTGTTTCCGAGGGTTATGGGTAATTTCATAAGGGCGCGGAGATGGTTCGCAGGGAAACAGTATCTCCTTACCGGAGCGAGGGGTTTTACCCTCCTCGAGGTCATGATCGCCCTGGCGCTCCTTGGAGGGGTTGTCATTACCGCCCTCATCAGTTACAACTACCACCTCTCTCTTGCCGCCCGCAATCGGGATATGGTAGTGGCTACCCTCCTCGGCAGGGAGAGGATGGAGGAGATCGATCTCCTCGGCCCCCCTGTGAAGATGGCGGACGACTTTGGAGAAGAGTTCCCGGGGTTCGCCTGGCAATTCAGCATTACTAAGGACAGGAGGTTTGAACGGCTTGATCGAATGGACATCACGGTTTTGTGGGGGAATGAGAGGTCCCTTTCCCTCTCATCCTACCGCCTCCAGAGATAGAGGGTTTACCCTCATCGAGCTGTTAATCGGGGTCGCCCTCACGGCGATCCTCCTTACCGCCCTTTATGGAACCTTCTTCTCAATACTGAGGGGGGGAGAGAGGATAGAAAGGGAGACGGAGAGCTACCTGGCGGCGGGGAGGTTCACCGACCGGTTCAGTCGGGAGATCCGTGCCGTCTTCTTTAGTGCCAAAAACCCGGTGACCCTCTTCAGGGGTGGTTTGAGCGGCACGACATCGACAATAGTCTTTACGACCATCACCTATCCGGCGCTGAGGGAGGAGACGCCGACGAGCGACCTCGTTGTCGTCAGATATTTTGTGGAGGAGGGCGAAAAAGACACTACCATTGTGCGGGAGACGTGGGACCCGTACAGGGGTGAACCGTTCAGGGCGTCAATAGTGGAAGGGGTGAGGGAATTTAATGTTGCCTACTATAACGGGAGCGATTGGGCGGGGGCGTGGGACGGTGAGCTCGAAAAGAGGCTCCCCGAGGCCGTAAAGGCAACGGTTACCCTGAACGACGGCCGGACCATCTCCTCTATTGCCAGGGTTATGGTTCAGTAAGAGGGGCTTCGTAAAAGGTGATTGTGGTTATGGTTTTAAAAAAATCTTCTGAAAGGGGCTTTGCCCTCATCATTACCCTCCTTATCACGGCCGTCATCGTCGGTCTGGTCGTTGAG
>JBHHXU010000363.1:0-1985 GCA_046757185.1 Thermodesulfobacteriota bacterium | reverse complement strand
TCGGATGATCGCCTATCTTAACGAAAAGTATTAACCGGCCCTCTCCTCAATAAAGTCGATAATCTTCTCCTCCAGTTTTACTCCGTCTAATCGGTTGATCTCCTGGACACCGGTGGGGCTGGTGACGTTGATCTCCGTTACGAGCCCCCCGATGACATCGAGTCCGACGAAGTAGAGACCGTCCTCTCTCAGTCTGTCGGAAACGACCTCAGCGATGTGGCGGTCCCTGTCGGTGACCGGCGCCTTTTCACACCGTGCCCCGACGTGGATGTTTCCCCGGTGTTCGTCCTCCCTGGGCACCCTGCTCACGGCCCCTATGGGTTCGCCGCCGAGGAGGATGAGCCGCTTATCTCCCTCCTTTATCTCGGGGAGGTACCTCTGGGCAATAATCTGCCGCTCCTCATGGTGGGTTGCCATCTCCAGGATGGCGCTCATATTCTTGTCGCCCTCAAAGAGGGCGAAGACCCCCCGTCCGCTGCAGCTGTCGAGGGGCTTGACGACCATCCTTCCACCCACCTCTTTGAGGAAAGCCTTTAACTTTCCTATCTCATTGGTGACAAGACACTCAGGTATGACCTCTGGGAAGTTGAGGGCGTAGAGCTTCTCATTGGCCTCGCGTATCCCTCGGGGACTATTAACAATAAAGACCTCATCCTCGATGAGTCCCAGGAGGTAGGTGGAGTAGAGGTAGTCCATATCGAAGGGGGGGTCCTCCCTCATGAGGATGACGTCCATCTCCTTCAGTTCCGCCATCTCTGCATTCCCGAAACAGTACCACCGTTCCCCCTCCTCCATCCGCACACTACGGACGCTCCCCATGACTTTTCCATTTTCCACAAAGAGGTCGTGAGGCAGGAAGTGGTAGAGGGAGTGTCCCCTCCTCTGCGCCTCGTCCATGATGACGTAGGTCGTGTCCTTATGGATGTTAATCCCCTCAAGGGGGTCCATCAGAAAGGCCACCTTCAGCTTCTTCATAACACCTTCCCCGTCGTTGAGATGGGCTCAATTATAATCCATCCTGCCCCTTTTGTAAACGTGCCCGTATGAACTCATTTAAAAAGCGCATTTCCTCTTTTTTATTGTTGCGCGAGGCGGCAAACGCTGTTATAAAAAATCAATCGACCATCTCGAAGAGCAACCGTTAACGGGTAGAGGAGGTTTTGATGAAGAGGATGAAGAGGCGGGACTTTTTGAAGAAGGCGGGGGCGACTGCCGCCGCCGCGGGAACGGCGCTGGCCTTCGGGGCGCCTGCCGTCCACGCAAGGAAGAGCTTTAACTGGAAGATGGTGACGACCTGGCCTCCCCACTTCCCGGTTATGGGGGAGGGGGCGGAGACCTTTGCACGGTGGATTGAAGAGATGTCGGAAGGACGGTTGAGGATTCAGGTCTACGGCGGCGGCGAGCTCGTCCCTCCGCTCCAGGCCTTCGATGCGGTAAGCCAGGGGATAGTGGAGATGGGTCACGGCGCCTCTTACTACTGGGCGGGGAAGGCCCCCGCGACCCAGTTCTTTGCCGCCGTCCCCTTCGGAATGAACGCACAGCAGATGAACGCCTGGCTCTATTCCGGCGGGGGGCTCGCCCTCTGGGAGGAGCTGTACGCCCCCTTCAACCTCGTCCCCTTCCCTGCCGGCAATACCGGCGTTCAGATGGGGGGGTGGTTCAACAAGGAGATCAAGTCCATTCAGGATATCAGGGGACTGAAGATGAGGATTCCGGGACTCGGGGGGAAGGTGATTGCAAAGGCGGGCGGTTCGGCCATCCTCTCCGAGGGGGGTGAGATATATACTAATCTCGACCGGGGCGTCATCGATGCGACGGAGTGGGTAGGCCCGTACCACGACTACCTCATGGGGTTCCATAAGGTGGCCAGATACTACTACTACCCCGGATGGCACGAGCCAGGGACGGTCCTTGAGGTGATTATCAACAGGGGGGCGTTCGCACGGCTCCCGAAGGAGCTCCAGCAGGTGGTGAGAAGCGCCGCC
>JBHHXU010000362.1:0-1996 GCA_046757185.1 Thermodesulfobacteriota bacterium | reverse complement strand
GTTTTGACGCCGCCATGACCCTCGCCAAGAAACACTTTCAGAGGCTCTGGTTCCCGGAGCCGGGAAGCGGCGGGGCCATACCGACACGGGCGGAGCACGGCCTTACCAGAGAGCAGTTCAATGCCCTCTTCCCGAAGGAGTTCTGGCGGGAGGTGGTGGACCGTGTCGCCCGGGAGGTGCCCGATACCCTCCTCCTCGCCGAGGCGTTCTGGCTGATGGAGGGGTACTTTGTCCGCACCCTCGGGATGCACCGGGTCTACAACAGCGCCTTCATGAATATGTTCAAGGATGAGGAGAACGGGAAATACCGTTCGGTCATGAAGAATACCCTCGAATTCGACCCGGAGATACTGAAGCGGTTCGTAAACTTCATGAGCAATCCCGACGAAGAGACAGCCGTGGCCCAGTTCGGCAAGGACGATAAGTACTTTGGGGTCTGTACTATGATGATTACAATGCCGGGCCTCCCCATGTTCGGTCACGGCCAGATTGAGGGTTTTTCTGAAAAGTACGGTATGGAGTACCGCCGCGCCTACTGGGATGAATCGCCCGATAACCACCTGATTCAAAGACACGAGCGGGAGATATTCCCCCTCCTCCACCGTCGTCACCTCTTTTCAGGAGTAGAAAATTTCCTCCTCTACGATTTTTTCACCCCCGAGGGGCATGTCAATGAGGATGTCTTTGCCTATTCCAACCGCTCAGGTGACGAACGGGCACTGGTGGTCTATCACAACAGGTTTGCCTCTACCTCCGGATGGATACGTACCTCTGCCGGCTTCTCGGTAAAGACGGGCAGTGGCGATGAGCGACGAATGGTGCAGAAGAACCTCAGTGAAGGACTGGGGCTTAACGGCGCTGAGAACCGCTTTACCATCTTCAGAGACCATGTCACCGGCCTCGAATATATCAGAAGCAGCAGAGAGCTCTTAGACAGGGGGTTGTATGTGGAGCTTGGGGCCTATAAGCACCAGGTGTTTCTTGATTTCCGGGAGGTGGAGGACAATGAGTGGCACCACTATGCCCACCTTGCCGCCTTCCTGAATGGGCGTGGCGTCCCCGATATGGATGAGGCGATGAAAGAGATACTCCTCCGTCCCGTTCTCCACCCCTTCAAGGAGCTGGTCAATGCTCCCATGTTCAGTCATCTCATGGATGGCCGTGCGACAAAACCCGGTGGTGCGGTTAATCAGGAACTCGTGGGCGAAGTTAAAGAGAAGGTGGAGCGTCTGCTCCATGAGATGAGGGGGTTTGCCGGGGGGGGTGGTGATGTGACAGCACTCGCGGAGGAGTTGGCTCGCAAAACGGAGGCCATCTTGCAACTGCCGACCCGGAAGTATGATGCTCCGCCATCGCAAGAGCCGAAAGGCAAGGATATTGAAAAGTACCTGAGGAAGAATCTGAGCGATGAGCCCTCCCTCTGGGGGTGTCTCTTCGGATGGCTCTTCGTTCACACTCTCGGGAGGATTGTGGGGGACGACGACTTTGAACAGCAGAGCCGAAGCTGGATAGACGAGTGGCAGCTCGGAAGGATCATCGCCGGAGCGTTGAGGGATCTCGGCCTGGATGAGGACGGCGCATGGCAGGCGGTCGGCGTTATAAAACTCCTCACCACCCACCAGGGCTCTCTTGATGGTGACGGCACACGTCAGAGGGAGGAGGGGGCGGCGAGTGAACGCCCTTATCGGTTGCTGGAATCTCTGTTGAAGGACAACGAGGTCCACCAGTTTCTCCAGGTAAACCGGCACCAGGGGGTCCTCTGGTTCAATAAGGAGGCCTTCGACCGGTTGTTGTGGTGGCTTCTTCTCGTTGCAGTGGTGGATGTCAGCGCCGATATCCGTCTGGAGCCGGAAGAGAGAACGGAGAAGATTGCCCGCTACTATGAAACGGTTGGGCATTTACACTGTGCCGGAGAGAGGTCGAGATATCAGGTCGAAAAACTCCTCACAGAGGTAAAGGAATAATGGGGGTGACGGCATCATTGATCCCCGGTGGA
>JBHHXU010000361.1:0-2005 GCA_046757185.1 Thermodesulfobacteriota bacterium | reverse complement strand
CCTATTTGAGATCCACATGGAGAGGAACCAGGTGGCGACCATAAACCCCATGAGGATACTCATCGGGTGGACACCGAAGAGGAGGAGGATGCGCAGTGCTATCCTCCTGTGAAGGTCCCACCGCTGCATTGCAAGGGCAACGAGGAAACCCCCGATGAAGAGGAAGATGATGTGATTGAAATAGATGGGGGCGACGACCTTCCCGCTCATGATACCGAGGGCGGGAAAGAGGACAACGGGTAAGAGAGAGGTGACCGCCAGGGGGATCGCCTCGGTAATCCACCAGATAGCCATCAGGATGGCCACCCCTGCGGTGAGTGTGACCTCGGGATGTCCCGGGTCGAGATCGAAGAAGAGAATGAAGGCTATGGTGACAAGAGGTCCGGCGAAGAGACCGGCGGACTGGATAAGACCTTCGGGGCTTTTCGTCTCCTCTCTCTCATTGCTCATGGTTAGCCTTGAAGGGACAGTCCCGATTCTACGACTTCGCTTTGCTCAGTCCGTAAATCCGGGACAGTCCCTTCCTTACCATTTTCATCGGAGAGCTGTCAGTCGCCGATGACCGTCAGAAGCTCCCGCTTATGCTCCTCTTCCTTAAGCAGGATATCCTCGAGGATGCGGCGCAAACCGTATTCACGAAGCGACTCTGCCTCCCCTATCCTCTCCTTATAGCGGCGTATGGCGTTCTCTTCGGCCTTGAGATCCTGCTGCAACATTTCAAGGCTTTCAAGGGAGACCTCCCGTCTCTCAACATTGACCGTTGGGGCGCCTCCAAGGAAGTTTATCTGGTCAGAGAGCATTACGGCGTGCTCCATCTCATCGTGAGAGTAAGTAAGGAGCCTTCTCTTGATCGATTCATACACGGCCCCGGTAATCGAAACGGCGTGCTGCAGGTACTGGATTGCTGATGCGTACTCCCACTCAAGGTCCCTGTTCAGATCCTCGATGAGTCGGGCCCTCCTTGTTTCCCTCTCACCCTCCTTTTCCAGTACCTTAATGCGCTCAATGGTCCGGTCGACGGGACACCCCATCTCCTGTTCAATATCCATGACGGCCTTCCTCGACTCCATGAAGGCCCTGCCGAGGAACCTGTTCCTGTCGAGGAGGAGGATAAGGTAGTACCCCTCCTGCATGGTGGAGATGGCGATCTTCGTGACGTCTGTTGAGATGCCGATGTGCTGGGCGCCGTCCTCTGCGCTCCTCCCGGCCATCGCACGCTTAATCATCTTGAGAATAATACCCTGATGGGCCCCGATGATGGGGAGGTCGAGGTGTGACAGGGGGGTATAGTCGGCGACGGCTTCACCATCCCGGTCAAGCATAATCGCCCCTGTGGCGCCGGGTGTCCTCTCTACCAGTCCTCTCAGAATCGCCTTGAAGGCCATCTCACGCCAGTTGGACCGATACCATCTTGGAGACACCCGGCTCTTCCATGGTGACTCCGAAGAGCGTATCGGCAACTTCCATCGAATGTTTGTTGTGGGTTATGAGAATAAACTGGCTCTTCTCTCCCATCTCCCTCAGGAGGCTGTCAAAACGGTCGGTATTGGCTTCGTCAAGGGGGGCATCCACCTCATCGAGGAAGCAGAAGGGGGTCGGCTTTATCATGAATATGGAGAAGATGAGAGAGGTGGCGGTGAGGGCCTTCTCGCCCCCCGACAGGAGGTTGATATTCTGGAGCCGCTTCCCCGGCGGCTGCGCCACTATCTCAATACCCGATTCGAGGAGGTTACCCTCGTCGAGGAGTCTGAGCTCCGCCTTCCCCCCCCTGAAGAAACGGGGGAAGAGCTCCTTGAATTTTTCGTTGATGGCATCGAAGGTTTCTCTGAAGCGCTCTCTCGTGGTCCGGTTAATCTTGTTAATCGTCCTGTGGAGGGTCTCCATGGAGCTGGTCAAATCCTCCCGCTGACCGGTCAGGAAGGTATGGCGCTCTTCCAACTCCGCGTACTCCTCGAGGGCGGCAAGGTTGACCTCGCCGATGAGACGGACCCTCTCCCTTAGCTCC
>JBHHXU010000360.1:0-2006 GCA_046757185.1 Thermodesulfobacteriota bacterium | reverse complement strand
ACTACTCCGGCACGCAGGCGTGCAAGGCGTTGAAGGAGGAGGGGTATGAGGTTGTCCTCGTCAACTCGAACCCGGCGACGATCATGACCGATCCCGACCTTGCCGACCGAACCTATATAGAGCCAATTACCTGTGAGGTGGCGGGTAAGATCATTGAACGGGAGAGGCCCGACGCCCTCCTCCCCACCATCGGCGGACAGACCGCTCTCAATGTCGCCATAGAGCTTGCCGATGCCGGTATCCTCAACCGGTACGGTGTTGAGTTAATCGGCGCCGGTATCGAAGCCATAAAGAAGGCGGAGGAGAGGGAGCTCTTCAGGGAGGCGATGAAGCGTATCGGTCTGGAGGTGCCGGCGAGCGCCGTTGCCAGGTCGATGGAGGAGGCCCTCTCCGTTGTTGAGAAGATGTGCTACCCGGTCATCATCCGCCCCTCCTTCACCCTCGGAGGAACGGGCGGCGGTATTACTTACAACAGGGAGGAGTTTGAGGGAATCGTCCGGTACGGCCTCGACGCGAGCCCCACAACGGAGGTGCTCATCGAGGAGTCGGTCATCGGGTGGAAGGAGTTTGAGCTCGAGGTGATGCGGGACAGGAGAGACAACGTGGTCATCATCTGCTCCATCGAGAACTTCGACCCCATGGGCGTCCACACGGGCGACTCCATTACCGTCGCGCCGGCACAGACCCTTACCGACAGGGAGTACCAGCTCATGAGGGACGCGGCTATCGGGGTCATCAGGGAGATCGGCGTCGATACGGGGGGAAGCAATATCCAGTTCTCCATTAACCCCGATGACGGGAGGATGTGTATCATCGAGATGAATCCACGTGTGTCGAGGAGCTCCGCCCTTGCGAGTAAAGCCACCGGATACCCCATCGCAAAGATAGCGGCAAAGCTGGCCGTGGGGTACACCCTTGACGAGATACCAAACGATATAACGGAAAAGACCCCCGCCTCCTTCGAGCCTACCATCGACTATGTGGTGGTCAAGATCCCCCGCTTTACCTTCGAGAAGTTTCAGAGCGCCGACCCGACACTGACGACCCAGATGAAATCGGTCGGCGAGGTGATGTCGATCGGGCGGACCTTCAAGGAGTCGCTTCAGAAGGCGTTACGCTCCCTCGAGATCGGGAGTGACGGTCTCGAGAGCAGGGTGTGGGAGGGGCGAGAGGGGGACGGTTTTGAGGCGACACAGGGCGAGATGGAGCTGATCCGGGAGCGGCTGAAGGCGCCGAACAGTGAGCGTCTCTGGTACATCGCCGATGCCCTCCGCGCGGGGTTCTCCGTCGATGACCTCTACGAGATAACGGGGATCGACCGGTGGTTCCTCAACAATATACGGGAGATCGTCGAGTGTGAGGAGGAGGTGAGGGCGGTGGTGGCAGGAGCTTCATCTCACCCCGGCGCGCACACAATGGACGCGGTAGATGCCAACCTCCTGCGGCGGGTAAAGGAGCTCGGCTTTTCGGACAGCCGTCTGGCCGACCTCCTGGAGGTGACGGAGGGTGAGGTTCGGGAGGCGAGGATCAGAAGGGGGGTAACCCCCGTCTACAAGATGGTCGATACCTGTGGCGCCGAGTTCGAGGCATTTACCCCCTACCTCTACTCAACCTATGAGAGGCCCTTCTATCGCCTAGAGGGTGGCGCCACCTCTCCTCAAACATCCCGCTCCGAATCCGAAGCCGCTCCGGTTGAGCGGGAAAAGGTCATCATCCTTGGCAGCGGCCCCAACAGGATCGGCCAGGGTATCGAGTTCGACTACTGCTGTGTCCATGCGAGCCTCGCCCTCAGGGAGGAGGGGGTGGAGAGTATCATGGTCAACTGCAACCCCGAGACGGTATCGACCGACTACGACACATCGGACAGACTCTACTTTGAGCCCCTTACCTTTGAGGACGTCATGACGATTATTGATAGGGAGAGACCTCTCGGCGTCATCGTCCAGTTCGGCGGCCAGACGCCGCTGAAACTCGCCGTCCCCCTTGAGAAGGCGGGGGTAAGGATA
>JBHHXU010000359.1:0-2033 GCA_046757185.1 Thermodesulfobacteriota bacterium | reverse complement strand
CGGGCGGTTAACTCAGCGGTAGAGTGCCACCTTCACACGGTGGAAGTCACTGGTTCAAACCCAGTACCGCCCACCATGCTTTCTTTGATAAACCGGCAATGATAGGATTGGAGACCCTCTTGAGGCACTTCCTTCATCCGTACCTCTACCGGAATCGGCATAGACGATAAAGGTTGCTTAACAGTCGATAGTAAACCATCAGCGACAGAGGTCACACCCGGTATAAACACAGGCGCGGTGACAGGTGGAACCCTCATAGCAGCAGGGATCGCAGGGGGAATAAGCGTTGCACCAATAACACAACAACACATCCTTCATTAATTGAGGAACAGGCAAGAGACTCGAGAATACACACGTAAGGTAGGGAACGATGCAACGGACGAAACAGAGCAGACGGAGTGGAATTGGAAAAAGATATCATACGAACGGCGCACTCAAGGAAAAAGTGACCATCAGAAATGGCCAGCGGGAGGGGGTTGGAAGAATCTTCTACGAGAACGAAAGGTTGCGGGCGGAGGCCTGTTTTAGGAACGGCAAGCCTGAGGGTATCGCAAAGGAGTATTACAAGAACGGGACTTTAGCGGCAGAGGCGTTTTTCAGGAATGGCAAGAGGGAATGGATAACGAGATATAATGTAAAAGGGGAGTTAATGTTTCGCACAACATATACTGCGGAGAAGGCCGGAAAGGAAAACCCACCGCCTCGTGTGGTGAAGGGTGGGAAATCAAAGCCTCAACAAAGATACCGTTGATTCCCTGTTCGGTGGAGGTCACCGGCGCCATCCAAACACCACCCACTATAGTTCAAGAACGCCTCTATGGTAGGTCTGATTTATTCAGACCTACCGCGCAGGGATGTTTCTTAATGATAGCCACTTAACCCGGTTCTTGCAGATTCTTCATCCATCCCCTGAATAAGGCTGCCATTCAAGGATTCACAAACCGTAACCGTCCCTCACCCTCTGATGAAACGAAGAGATGTTCCCTTTTATCGAGCCCGTTCATTCTCAATCGTAAAGAGGGTTGTCGCTACCTTTGCTCTCTTTATAGCGGGGGCACTCCTCTTTTCAGTCACCGCCTTTTTTGTCATTCCGGTACATCTTGTCGAATCGTGGATCGTTGAGGGGGTGAGGGAGAGGGGGGGTATCCACCTCTCCGGCGAGACCTTCCAACGGGCCCTCCCCTTCGGTTTTGTATTCACCAACCTTTCACTCCGTCAAAGGGAGGGTAGGGAAGAACTCTTCACCTTCGACAGGCTTGAGGGGAGGATCCACCCAATGGCGCTGATCAGAGGGAAGGTGAGAATAACGGTGACAGGAATCACGGAGGAGGGTGATATCGCCGGAGAGGTGCTGCTCAGGAGAAGGGGTATGGTAATAAATCTCAACGGTCGGAATATCGATGTGCATTACCTTTCCGGACAGGCCGTCCAGGGGAACGGGAACATCGGTTATTTCACGATCCACCTCTCCCTCACTCCCTCAAGAGACGGATGTCCTACAGGCATTATCACGGCACGAAGCTCTGATATCGCCACACAGGGGATAACTGTCATGGGATTTGCCCCCCCTCTGGAGAGTATCGATGAGGCGGGTCTCAAGGCGGTAGTAAAGGATTGTTCAGCCGAAATCGAGAGTTTATGGCTGGAGAGCCGTAACTTCTCGTCACGGCTTAAGGGGGAGATCCTACTCAATGTGCCTCTCAAAACAAGTCGCATCGATATGACACTCGAGGTTATACCGAAGGGGGAGCTCCTCAAGAACAGGCTCTTATTGGCACTTCTTGAAGGGTACCGTAAGTCTGCCAACTACTATTCGATACCCATAAGGGGGACCCTTGGGACCCCACTTATTGTACGGCAACCATAGAAAATCTACCCTTAAGATCCCCCCTTTATTTCCTCCAGGGCCTTCCTCGCCTCTTCGGCCCCCTCATAGTCGCCTTTTATCCTGAGTGACGCCTCAAGCTCCTGCTTCGCAAGCTCACGGTCACCCTTCTTGTAATAGGCCATCCCGAGGTGGTAGCGGATGATGG
>JBHHXU010000358.1:0-2036 GCA_046757185.1 Thermodesulfobacteriota bacterium | reverse complement strand
CGGAAAATGTATGCACTATCATGTGCTGCTGTTTTCAGTACTCGCGAGGCGCCACGGCAGGGGGAGCAGGGAGTGAAACACCGACTCTTATAGTAGTAAAACACAGATTCCACGAGAGAATCAAGACTTCTTCTTCCTGCCTTCCCCTGCCAAGGGTGAGGTGCTTGACTCTGAGATATAACTCTGATAATATCGCAGGCGTGTATCGGTATAGAAAAGATCTTACGTCTTTATACTGCCCGGTGGAGGTTCTATGAAGAGGAGATATTTAACTTTACTGTTGGTAACACTGCTTGTCCCCTTTATTATGGGAATGGGGGCAAAACCACAAAAGGAGGCCCCGGAAACAAAAGAAGAGGAAGCGGTAAGAGAGTATGTTACAGGTGTGGGTCATGCCGATGGCCTACCGTATGCGACCCCTCCCCAGGAGTACGGCAATATCGTCCTGAACCGGTATACCGGTGAGGGGAAGGCCATGAAGGCCGTCGTCTTCCCTCACTGGTGGCACAGGACCCAGTTCACGTGCAAGGTTTGCCATATTGACCTCGGCTTTGAGATGAAGGCGGGAGCGGCGGATATGAAGATGGCCGATATCTTCGCCGGGAAGTTCTGTGGCCAGTGTCACAACGGAGAGGCAGCCTTCGCGCCGACGACCTCCTGCGACAGGTGTCACTCAGAGGGAATTGAGGTTGCCGGGAACAGAAAATTTGAGAGTATCGTCAATGAGTTCCCAAAGGATTGCTGCGGGAACAGGGTTGACTGGGTAAAGGCCCTCGATGAGGGCAAGATATCGCCGAAACCGTCGGTTGACGGGGCGGGTGAGATGATGATTGCCGACTTTGTTGTTGAGCGAAAGGTAAAGGACGGAATTATCCCCGATGTCCTCTACCCACACAAGCCCCATACACAGGTACTGGCCTGTGACAACTGTCACCCGGCTATCTTTACCCCGAAGGCGGGGAAGACGCCGATTACCATGACCAAGATCAATGCTGGGAACTACTGTGGTGTCTGCCACGGGAAGGTGGCCTTCCCCATAGAGGACTGCTTCCGCTGTCACTCGAAGAGATAGCCGGTCTAGCTTTTTAGAACTAATAAAGCTTTATAATATCTGAGGGATAGTTGCGGCAACAATTCTCCTCAATTTTTCAAACGCCCGATAAGCTAAGCAGCTAACCACCTAAGAAGCTGGCCCCTCCTTTTTTTCCTTCGGCTTTACCGTCTTCATAAACATCTCTACAAGGTCGATGGGCAGGGGGAAGATAATCGTCGAGTTCTTCTCCGTTGCGACCTCGGTGAGGGTCTGGAGGTAACGTAATTGGAGAGAGGCGGTATTCTTGCTCAGGAGTTCTGCCGCGTCCAGCACTCTCTGTGCCGCATTGTATTCCCCCTCAGCATGGATGATCTTGGCCCTCTTCTCCCTCTCTGCCTCCGCCTGTTTCGCCATTGCCCTCTTCATCTCCTCGGGAAGGTCTATCGCTTTGACCTCGACAAGGGCAACCTTGACGCCCCACGGGTCTGTCTGCCTGTCGAGGATCTCCTGCATACGTTTGTTGAGCTTATCCCGTTCAGTGAGAAGCTCGTCAAGTTCGGCCTGACCGCAGACGCTTCTCAGGGTGGTCTGTGCGAGTTGGCTCGTTGCGTACATGAAGTTTTCTACCGCAATAATGGCCTTATCGGCCCCCATGACCCGGAAGTAGACGACGGCATTGACGCTGACCGAGACGTTATCCCTGGTAATTACCTCCTGAGGGGGTACATCCATGGCTATCGTCCTGAGGCTCACCTTGATCATCTTCTGGATGCCGGGGATGATGATGATGAGCCCCGGCCCCTTGACACCCTGGAATTTCCCCAGGAAGAAGACGACCCCCCGCTCGTATTCGGGCAGTATTTTTACGGCGGATACAACGACCATGATAATAAATATGATGAGAACCAGTGTTCCGGTGCCGAGACCAAATACCATTATTATTCACCTCCTGGTTAAATACTGAATAATGAATTAGGAATTAAGACTTTTTTCTTTTAGACCC
>JBHHXU010000357.1:0-2051 GCA_046757185.1 Thermodesulfobacteriota bacterium | reverse complement strand
ACCCTCATGACGGCCTCCTTCTCCTCCCCCTTCATCCTCCCGTGGAGGAGCCCCACCCTGAAGTCACAAAAGACATCCCTCTCGAGGTGCTCCTTCATCGTCGTCGCGTCGCGGAGAGCCATCTCCTCCGATTCCTCGACGAGGGGGTAGACGACATAGGCCTGCCTCCCCTTCCGAAGCTCCCCCCTGATGAGGTCGTAGACAGCCTCCCTGCCACCCTCCCTGTATATCTTCGTTGTAATCTCCTTCCTCCCGGAGGGGAGATCGTCTATCGTCGAGACATCGAGGTCTCCGAAGACCGTCATGGAGAGGGTACGCGGAATGGGGGTCGCCGTCATGACGAGGATGTCGGGGTTTGTCCCCTTCCTCTTCAGAGAGGCCCGCTGGACAACGCCGAATCGATGCTGCTCGTCGATGATTGCAAGGCCGAGGTTTTTGAAGTCAACATGCTCCTGGATGAGGGCATGGGTTCCGATGACAAGGCGTACGGCGCCACCCCCTATCCCCTCTGCCAGGGAGTCCCTCTCCCCCTTTGTGAGTGCGCTCGTCAGAAGGGCTGTCCTGATACCGAGCGGTTCGAGATATCTCCGACTCGTCAGGTAGTGCTGCTCCGCGAGTATCTCAGTCGGCGCCATCATCGCAGCCTGGTATCCGCTGTCGATGGCGGTGAGTGCAGCGACAAGGGCAACGACCGTCTTCCCCGACCCCACATCACCCTGAATGAGCCTGTTCATCGGGTGGGGGGAGGCCATGTCGTGACCTATCTCCCCCACCACCCGCTCCTGAGCGCCGGTCAGTGAGAACGGTAACCGTTCCAGCAGTTTTCCTGCCAGTTCTGAATCGGTTCTGAAGGCGATGCCTCGCTCCCTCTCCACCCCCGCCTTCCTCAGCGCCAGACCGACCTCGAGGCAGAAAAACTCGTCAAAGACGACGCTCCTCTTCGGCAGCCACTTTTGTCCTCCAAAGCTGTCACTTTCATCAGGGAAGTGCATTCTTCTCAGAGCCTCCGGCAGCTCCATGAGGCGGTGTTTTTGCAGTACCTCCCGGGGGGTGCCTCCTGCCGCATACTCCGCGTACTCCTCGACGACTCCCCTCACGATTTTCCGGATTGTCTTCTGATGGAGGTTGTCGATCTGTGAGTAGACGGGGACAACCCCCTCCATGTCGGCCGGATCATCCTTCCCCACTTCGATAATCTCCATGTCGGGATGTATTATCTCCTTCTGCCCCCCGTAGGAGGTCACTTCGCCAAAGAGGAGGAGCCGCTGTCCCGCCTTGTATCTCCTCTTCATGTAGGGGAGGCGGTAGTGAAACCATTTTGCCTTCAGGATCCCCGTCTCGTCGCCGACCGCCATCTCAAATATCCTGCGCCTGCCGTAGAAGACCTCGCCGAGGGCAAGGATTTCAGCGATGATAACCTCCTTTGTGCCAACACCGAGAGCGGATACCTTTTTGATATTCCGCCTGTCCTCATACCGGATGGGAAAGAAGTAGAGCATATCCTCCACACTCCTGAGCCCCTTCTTTTCAAGTCTACCGGCAAGTCTGGCGCCGATGCCCTTCACCTCGCTGAGTGGCGTCACCAGGAGATCAAGACCTCTCCTGACCGCTTCCAGTGAGCCAGTCGACATCGCCCGTTCGACCTTCCTGATGGCCTCCAACGCAGTCGTAATACGTCCCTCCTTCTCACCCCTCTCCAGGAGGTCGTACCCCTTGAAGAGTCCTTTCAGGGAGGTAAAGATATGCTTCATATCGTGAGGACAGTCGCAGGAGAGGGCTTCACTGCAGAGGGCATCGATAAGCGGCTCAAGGCCCTTGACCGACTCGATATGGTGGAAGTTGTCCTTAGCGGCAAAGGTGAGGGGTTTCAGCAGGGAGGCAAGAATGGGGGACAACCGGTTTTGTCTACCGTCAACCATCCTGGTATCGCCGTGGTGTGGTAAGCATGAGAGAGGGATGGAACAACACCGTGGGCACTACTTAATGCGCTTCCGTATCTCTTTGATAATCTCATTGACATCCTTGCCGTGATTGATGGCAGCCTTTTCCAG
>JBHHXU010000356.1:0-2075 GCA_046757185.1 Thermodesulfobacteriota bacterium | reverse complement strand
AAAGACCAGCTCATGCATTATAAGTCTACATAATTAAAGAACGAGACACTAGGTCAGGCAACTGTCAATAACGTGCACTCCTAAAACTCTATGGAGAGTAGGGGGAAGAGGATTTCTGTCCGGCCGTCTGAAACGGGGGATGGCCTGTCGTAGGAGGCCCACCGGTCCGGGCTCTCTCTCTTCTTCTTGGAAACCCGCTCTGAATATCCAATATACCAGAAGAGATAGGTCCCTCCAGCGATGAGCCCTCCGCTTATGGTAACGGTGAGGGAGATGCTCGTCTTTGCGGAGGCGTGAGTCGACGATAGGACAAGTGAGGTGGCGAGAAGAAGAACAAGGACGCACCTCTTTATTCGGGACAAAAGCCTCATAGGGTCACCCTGCTCTCGATGATGGATCGGAATATCCCCCCTCCGTCGCTGCCGCCGACAAGAGGCTCACAGGCGCGCTCGGGATGGGGCATGGCGCCGAGAATGTTGCCCCCTTCGTTTATGATGGCGGCGATATTGTTTCGCGCGCCGTTCGGATTCGCATCGTCCGTTACCTGACCGTCTTCCGTTGCATACCTCAAAACGACCTGGTTGTTTTCCTCCAGCCTACAGAGTGTATCGTCATCGGCGTAGTAGTTCCCGTCGGCATGGGCGATGGGTATCCGCACCACCGCCCCCTTATCGTACGTATTCGTAAAGATGGTCTGATTGTTCTCCACCCTCAGATAAACGTGGCTGCAGATGAACTTGAGGTTTCTGTTCATCATGAGGAGCCCGGGGAGGAGACCAACCTCCGTGAGGATCTGAAAGCCGTTACAGATACCCAGAACCGGGCCGCCCCTCTTCGCAAAGGCTGTCACCTCGTTCATCACCGGTGAGAGCCGCGCGATGGCGCCGGTCCGCAGATAGTCGCCGTAGGAGAAACCGCCGGGGAGGATGATACAGTCGAACCCCTTGAGGCTCGTCTCCTTATGCCACACGTACTCGGCGTCCTGGCCGAAGACATGCTTTACCGCATGGTAGCAGTCGTGGTCGCAGTTAGAACCGGGGAATACAATGACGCCGAATTTCATCGATCTAATCCTTTGCACTACCTTGCGTCTGCGGACAGACTTTATTGCTCATCGATCTCAAATCGGTAATCCTCTATGACCGTGTTGGCCAGGAGCTTTTCACACATCTCCCGAAGCCTTACCTCGGCGCTCTCTCGTGATTCCGCGTCGAGCTCAATCTCCATGAACTTGCCGATCCTCACATCGGCCACCTCCCGATACCCCATCCCGTGGAGCGCCCTGTTCACCGTCTTGCCCTGGGGATCGAGGACGCCTTTCTTCAGTGTAATGTAGACCTTCGCCTTCACCCCTCACCCCCAGCCGCTCCCCCTGCCGGAGAGCACACCTTTCGGGCGACCTCCCGGTACGACTCCTCGACCTTCCCCAGGTCCCTCCTGAAACGGTCCTTGTCCATCTTCTCACTCGTCTCCTTATCCCAGAGTCTGCACCCGTCGGGCGTTATTTCGTCACCCAGGAGTATCTCACCCTTATGACGACCGAATTCAAGTTTGAAATCGACCAGGGTGATACCCCGCTCGTCGAAGAATCTTGACAGATGGGTATTCACCTCCATCCCCACCCTCTCCATCTCCTCCACCTCGGACCTTTCTGCCAGTTTAAACGCCTCGATGTGGTAGTAGTTTATCATAGGGTCTCCGAGGGGGTCACTCTTGTAGTAAAGCTCTACAATCGGCATCTTCAGGGTTGTCCCCTCTTCGATCCCCATCCTCTTGGAGAGGCTCCCGGCAGCGACGTTCCGCATCACCACCTCAACGGGGATGATCTCAAGACTCTTCACCACCATCTCCCTCTCGGAGAGCTTCTCGACAAAGTGGGTCGCTATCCCCCTCCCCTCGAGGAAGGTAAAGAGCCTTGACGAGATGGTGTTGTTTATCACCCCCTTATCCTCGATGACGCCCCTCTTCTTCCCGTCAAAGGCGCTCGCCTCGTCCTTGAAGTACTGTACAAAAAGGTCGGGATCATCTGTCCCATAGATGACCTTCGCCTTCCCCTCGTACAGTTTCTCCAGCCT
>JBHHXU010000355.1:0-2077 GCA_046757185.1 Thermodesulfobacteriota bacterium | reverse complement strand
AACAACCCCTATCTGTCGCCTCAGCCTGTCCAGTTTCCTCCTGCCCATCGTGCCGATATCGTGACCGAAGAGGCATACCTTCCCCCGCTCCGGTCTCTCGATGCCTCCCATGAGCCGGATGAGCGTCGACTTACCGGAACCGAGGGGGCCGATAATGACCACCATCTCGCCCCTCTCGAGTGCAATGTTCACATCCTCAAAGAGGGCGACTCCATCCTCCGTCCTGTGGAAGAGTCCCTTTATCTCAACGAGTGGAGACACTTACCGGTCCCTGTTAAGCAAAGAAGATACCCGTAACAACGGCGTCGACTACAAAGACCATGAAGAAACTTCCTATCACCGCCTTGGTCGTCTCCTGGGGGATCTCCGTTATGCTCCTGCCGACCCTCAGCCCGTGATAGGTGCAGATAGAGCCTATAATCAGTCCAAAGAGGAGGCTCTTGAGCATCGAGACCCCCACATCGAGGAACCCCATCGCATTGAAAATGCTCGATGTATACTCGTCAAAGGCCATCCTCTCCCCGAACCCCGCGAGGAGATAGCCCCCCAGGATCGTTACCGCCTCAAAGTAGAATGTCAAAACAAAGATACTGATGGTGACACCGATGACACGGGGCATCAAGAGGTAGTCGTCCGGGTTTATTCCCATTACCTCCAGCGCCGCAATCTCGTTGTTCACCTTCATCGAACCCAACTCCGAGGCAATGGCGGTACCGCTCCGTGCGATGACGATAATCGCCGCAAAGAGGGGGCCTAGCTCCCGTATTACCACCCATACCATGATCTGTCCGATAAAGCGCTCCCCCCCGAGTTTCGGCAGTATGCTGATGGCCTGGGTCACGATGATGATCCCGAAGATGAGGGCGAGCCAGAAGATGATGGCAAAGGCCTCAATGCCGGTAAAATAGACCTGTTTGTAGAGGATGTTGAGCTTCGGCCTCCTGCCGACGGAGAAGGAGAAGATGAGCGAAGTGAAGGCGATGCTCATTACCCGCACCATCCTGTAGATATTACGCAGGAAATCGACCAGGATGCTTCCCAGGTATTCGAACATGCCACCCGCCAACACATGAAATCGGGAACAGGTGAGGCCATACCCCGGAACCGGTCGCCGGGCACGTACACACTCTGTTCCCGTCTGTACTGCTAGAAGCTTGCCCTCAACTGAATGAAGGGGCCGTTGAGATCGATGATGACATGGTTATCGTCATCCTCATACTTCACCTTAAAGACCCTGTACCCCCCCGACAGGGTCACCAGCGGAACGGGTTTGAAGTTCACCGCCGCCTCCCCGTCGACAAGGTGGCCCGTGTCGCCCAGGGTGATGCCGGTCACTTCTCCTCCGACAGAGAAGAGAAAGGGAAGCCCGACCTGCGCCACGACACCGATGGTCGGAATAGGCGCCTTGAACGCCTCCGACTCATCAATGCCCACCGTCTTCAGGCTTGCAACGACATCGAAATACTTGATGTCAAAGATGACCCCCAGCTTGTTATTGAGGAAATCGATAAAATCGTACTCGTAGCCGAGGCGATGATAATCGACATCGAGGGATGAGGTAATCTGCGATGATGCCGAATAGGTTTGACCTCCGAAGCTTATCGACTGCGTGATGGTCTCATCACCGTCCCATGAGAGGGGGGTAAAGGCGTACCTGAGCTTGCTGCCCCCGAGTTCAAGGGTAACCCTCCCCTCCCCGAGGTCATCGACGAGGTTTAGCTCGGTGCCGAGAAGCCCCGACTTCACCTCGGCATCCAGTGTCGGGAACCAGTATCGCCCCTCAACTCTCAGGATTGCATGGGCAGCCGTTGACGTAAAGATGAAAAGAGCCGTTGCGGCAACGAGCAGATATAACCTTCTCATAGAGTGTTCCCCTTTCTTATCTTGTATTATATTGTCATCCCACTCAATAAACGCTCATGTACTGATCGGCAGTTCAACGGCAGTCACAACAGTGAACCCCCGTACCGCACGAAGAGACTACTTCAGGACGAAGACGACCTTGGCAGCCTCGAGGAAGTTCGCCTCCTGGTTCGCCGCAAAGATCCGTGAGGCATCCCCGGAGCTTACCTTGACA
>JBHHXU010000354.1:0-2080 GCA_046757185.1 Thermodesulfobacteriota bacterium | reverse complement strand
CCCGTTTCAACGGAATCCCTTGCGAGGCGGCAATACGCCTGCACTCCTCATACTCCGGTTGAACGGTGAGAGCTCTCCCGCCTCTCCCTGATATCTTTATGCGGACCTTGCCGTACGGTGTTGAGACGACCTCCTCTCTCCTGGTGAGACACTTCCTCTCCACACCATAAGACCTGATCCCGAGGGTGGTCGTCTCTCTGAAAATCATGTCGGTGAACCTCTCTCTCTCCTCCCTCCTACAGAGAACCGTGAGGAGGGACGCCGGCCTCCCCTTCTTCATATGGATGGGGGTAAGGAAGACATCCATGGCGCCCTCCTGAATGAGCCTGTCAGAGAGATAACCGTAGATCTGGGGGTTCATGTCGTCGATATTTGTCTCGAGTAGCATCAGTTCTCCGGCCGCTCTATCTTTCCTGCCGACGGTAATCCTCAGGAGGTTGGGGATACCCTCAAAATCCATACTGCCGACGCCGTACCCCGTTCCCCCTACCACCATTTCGGGCATGGCGCCGAACCCCTCCGCGAGGGTTTTGAGGAGGGCCGCCCCCGTCGGCGTTGTTACCTCCCCCTTCAGCGGGGATGGGGTGACGGGGATCCCCGCGAGGAGTTCCAGGGTGGCAGGCGTCGGTACCGGCATTTTCCCGTGCATCGTCTCAACCCATCCGGAACCGGTTGGTACGGGGGAAGCCTCTACCCGGTCGATATCCAGCGCCTCTACTCCGACGGCCGTCCCAACGATGTCCATGATGGAGTCAATAGCCCCGACTTCATGGAAGTGGACATCGTCAACCCCGCATCCGTGGATCTTTGCCTCGGCAATGGCGAGGTTCTCGAAGATGGCGCAACTTCTCTCCTTTACCCTTTCCGGGAGGATGCTCTTATTGATGAGTCTCCTTATATCACGGAATCTCCTTGTCGGCTGTTTCCCGGTCGCCTTAACAACGACCCTTGTCCCGGTGATCAGGTTGCGGCTCTCACGCCTCGCTGATAAAGTATAGCCGGTTACGGGAAGCTTCCTGAGCTCCCCTCTGAGCTTTCTTATACCGAGACCGAGATCGATAAGCGCCCCCAGCACCATATCACCGCTGATTCCCGCCGGACAGTCAAAATAGGCTATCTTCATACCTTTACTCTCTGTTGATGATACTCGCGGCATACCCCGCGCCAAAACCGTTGTCGATATTGACTACCGTTACCCCCGCCGCACAGGAGTTAAGCATGGCGAGGAGCGGGGCAAACCCACCCAGATTGGCGCCGTACCCGACACTCGTTGGAACGGCAATAACGGGGCGGGCAACGAGTCCGCCGACCACCGACGGGAGGGCTCCCTCCATACCGGCAACGACAATGAGGACACGGGCCGACATGAGTCTCTCCTTCTTGTAGAGGAGCCTGTGGATGCCTGCCACACCGACATCGTAGAGCCGGTCGATATCGTTCCCCATCGCCTCGGCGGTAACAGCCGCCTCCTCCGCCACAGGTGTATCGGATGTCCCCGCGGAGATAACCAGTACGGTCCCCCTCCCCCTCCTCTCAACGGGATGATGTTCGATAAATAGAGTCCGTGCTACCCCATTATACGATGCCCCCGGCAACGATTGGAGCACTACATGCGCCTTTTCTTCGTCTATCCTGGTAATGAGAATATTCTCCCCCCCCTCACCCATCTTTTGTCCTATGGTGACAATCTGTTCCGGCGACTTCCCGCCACCGAAGATAACCTCAGGGAAGCCCTGCCGCAGTGAGCGGTGGGTATCAAGGGTAACGTGCTCCAACTCCTCGAAGGGGAGGACTCTCAATCGATCGAGGGCTTCGTCAACTGAGGTCTCTCCCCCTTTAATGCGCTCAAGGAGCTTTCTGAGTTCATTCACATTCATGGTAGTTATAGGTTTGCGGCCTGTACAGGAGAGGTGATGAATGAACCCCACACTATCGGTGAGTATCACCGGCCTCCTCCCAAAAGGGGGGGTGAATGCTCAGTAATCAAACCCTCTCCCTATTGGAGCAGGGTAGGGAGGTCGAGGAGAAAAACAGGCCTGCCGTTGCCGAGAATGGTAACGCCGGAGACCCCTCTCATCCT
>JBHHXU010000353.1:0-2098 GCA_046757185.1 Thermodesulfobacteriota bacterium | reverse complement strand
ACGTACCGAAGCCGGTCGATAGAAAGGTGCTTCTGGAAGTATTGGAGAAAAAGCTGCAAGAGGCAAGAGCACTCCGGGAGAGGTGAAAGGAGAACTCATAAGAGCGGACACTTCGTACTTTGCCATTAAAGAGCGCACCATCCACCTGACGGGTGGTTCACCAATGGCAGAGGGCCTTATCCGTTCTACCCCTCGTCCTTTCCTTATTTACTTTATACAAATTGTCTTTCCCCTCACTGTTCCTGTATACTAATTTACCCCTCCCTGGATGAGGTGGAGCCCCTCTCTTATCTCTCTCAGCAGATGAGGTGTTATTGCCATCCTGCCGTAACGGACTCTCAAATAGATGGTGGTGATATCCAGGACGGCGGGTACTTCGCATCGCCGTGCAAACTCAAGGGGCGTTTCCGACGGTTCCCTCTTGAGCCCCCTCTTTTCAAGGATGTCGAGCATGGTGAGATAGAAGGGGGGGGCTTTGAGGCTCCGCTCAATCCTTCTTTGCTTTAGCGTCCTTAATGACATCCAGACGATGAGTATGATAATGAGGGGCGCGGCCGCGTAGAGCCACGGAGACTTGAAGCGTGCCGATTTGGTAAAATGGAGGGACCCCTTGAGCCGGCTCAGGAGGGTACCGGTTGTGAGCCGTACCCTTCTCCCGAAATATATCTGGTCCGACATCGAGTAGTTGACGATATATCGGTGCCACCTCCACCTCAGGGCATCGAGGTAGAGCAGAAGGGGGGATGTCCTTGACGCCACGACGGTTCCCGCCGGCGGCGTGGGGTCGAAGATGACCCACCCCCTTTCGGGGAGGTACGCTTCGACCCAGCTGTGGGCATCGCTCTGCCGTACCAGCAGGTAGTTGCCGAAGCCGTTCCACTCCCCCGGAAGGAAACCGTTGACCACCCTGCTGGGGATTCCGGACGCCCTGAGGAGAATTGCCATGGCTGTCGCGAACTGTTCGCAGTACCCCTCTCGCGAGTGGAAGAGAAAATCCTCCAGAGGGTCGATACCCTCCCTCTGCCGCGGGGTGAGTGTGTACCGGTAGTTCCCCTTGAGGTGGCGCTCGATAACCGTTGCCACCCTGTGCGGCGGGTCGTTCACATCGACAAGTTCCGCAAGGAGCGCGTTGACTCTCTCCATCCCCTTTGGAAGCTGGAGGTACTTCTCCATGAGAGACGCATCATATACAGCGTCGGACGGATGGAGGGTATCGTCTCTAGAGGCGGTGCCGGTAAATATGTTGAACCGGCGAATGCTCCCCGGAGGGACGGAGTAGGCGGTATAGGCGATGCGAGAGTATGACGGCGTGTGGCGGTAGAAAGAGCCCGCTGAGTCGGCCCTTATCTCCGGAAACCTTCCCTCGACGGCAATGCCGATTGCCGCGGTAAAGATCACTTCTGTCTCAACCGGCTCGAGGAGGATATTCTGCTTGAGCATCCTGCTTCCTTGAGCAGAGGCGAGGGGGAAGAATCCGTCTCCTATCTTCTTTAAACCTCTCCTCTCCTTGAGACTCTGCTTCCATCTCTCTCCATCGAAAAAGTCCAGAGTGATACCACGGTAGTAGAGTGACGGAGGGGGCGCGGCAAGGTCGGGCAATTCGATACGCATGACGACCGAGCGGTCCTTCTTAATAGAACCGAGAGCGCCGAGTTCGACCAGTTCGGAAAAACCGGACAGCTTGACGGTGTTGCCGGTCTTGCTGTCCAGGAAGCCGAGCCCCATGCGGGGCATAATAAAAAAGATGACCATTGTAATCATGAAGGAGGAGAGGGTGAGGAGGATAGTTCCGATGAGGAAGGGGAGACCGAGGAGGTCCCTCGGCATCTCCGCCCCGACGGGCCTCCTCCTGCCCCACTCCTTCATGATGGTGAAAATGACCATCCCCCAGATGACCGACAGCGCATAGAGAAAGAGGAGAAGGAGAAAGAGGGGGCTTGTTGTTGATGACGCAGCGCCGAGAAGGAGGAAGAGGTTGAGGGTATAGAGGATGAGATAGTCCCGTGGGGCCGTGAGGTCGAGGAGTCGGAGAAGAATCAGGATGGAGAGGAAGCGGGTCGAGGCGTCGATGAGGGAACGGGACCAGAGGAGATAGTCT
>JBHHXU010000352.1:0-2102 GCA_046757185.1 Thermodesulfobacteriota bacterium | reverse complement strand
AGGAAGCCCGCTATGAGGCTTTTTCCCGCGGCAAGTCCGCCTGTAAGTCCGACAATCACACGCTACTCCTCTCCTGTTGTGTCCATAAGGACAAAACTCAACTGCCTTCCCGTAGGGCTTCCCTCCCTCCTGTGAGAGAAGAAGAGATCGGTACTGCACGATGTACAGAGGTTGGAGACAGAGATATTTCCCTCTTTCACGCCGTTCTTGACAAGCTGCGTCCTGTTTGCCTTGCGTAGATCCAGCTTCCATCTTCCGGCCCCGCTCGTGACGAGGATATCCTTCCCCTGGAAAGGGGTGGCGAAAAAGAGACGGGCGGTTTTTTCGGCGACCTCGTAGCAGCAGGGACCGATAGAGGGGCCGATGGCTGCGGATATCTCGTCAGGGGTTGATCCGAAATAGTAGTGGAAGGAGGCAACGGCCTTGCTGCAGATATCGTCCGCGGTTCCCTTCCATCCCGCATGGACGATACCGACAACTTTCTTAACAGGGTCGGCGAGAATAATCGGGACACAATCTGCAGTGAGGACGCCTATGGCTATCCCCTTTTGATCGGTAATGATGGCATCGGCCATCGGTTTCTCTCTCCTTTGGAGTAGGGAGCGGATGTCGGTATGATTGTCAACGACGAGCACCCTGTCGCCGTGAACCTGGTGAACCGTAAAGAGTTTAGCGGTATCAAAGCCGAGGAACCTCCCCGCCGTTGCCCTGTTTTTCTCCACGTGTGAGCTGGAATCACCGTTTCTCTCACTGAAATTGAGGGAGGCAAAGGGCCCCGTGCTTGTCCCCCCAATCCTCGTCAGGAAGGCGTGGCGGGTAAAACGGTGCCGGGAGATGACGGGGGAGGTGATAAACTTCATTGGCTAGCATGCATGATGCTCAATGATGGCAGCAAGGCTCTTCATGTCGTCAGACAGTGGCGAGGTAAACTCCCTATAGTGCCCCGTTTCCGGGTGTATGAAGCCGAGCAGGGCGGCATGGAGGGCCTGCCTCTTGAACCCCTGTAGCGCGTTGATGACCGGTTTCGACAGATGTGATGGTATGCTTCTCCTTCCGTAGGTCTGGTCTCCGACGATCGGGTGATGGAGGTGAGAGAGGTGTACTCTGATCTGATGTGTCCTCCCGGTCTCCAGTGCAAGCTCAAGGAGTGAAAAGTTATCGAACCGCTTCAGCATCTTAAAGTGGGTAACCGCCCTCCTCCCCCTCGATGTCCGTACCGACATCTTCTTCCTCTCCTTGATATGCCTCCCTATAGGCATGTCTATGGTTCCCGTCCCCTCTTCCATTGCACCCCACGTGAGGGCGATATATCGTCTCTTTATCGAGTGTTCCTTGAACTGGTTTGCCAGGTGGTTGTGACTCAGGTCGTTCTTTGCCACTACCATTACCCCCGAGGTATCTTTGTCGAGGCGGTGGACGATGCCGGGCCTCAAGAGGTCGCCGCCTCGTGAGAGTGTTTTACTGTGATGGAGAAGGGCGTTGACGAGTGTGCCTCTCGTCCTTCCCGCCCCTGTATGAACTACCATTCCTGCCGGCTTGTTGACGATAATAAGGGAACGGTCCTCATAGATGATATCGAGGGGGATGGCCTCGGGAACGGCATGTAATGGTTCCCGCACTTGTGGGTAGACAGCAAGGGTATCGCCCGACCTGACCTTGAGGCTCGGTTTCGTAGGGTGGTCGTTTACCAGGATATTTCCGGACTGAATTAACTCCTTTATTCTTGATCGTGTGAGGTGGGGAAGTATCTTTGCAAGATAGACATCAATTCTCTGTGAGGGGTCTTCCAGGGGGACGGTAAAAAAGAATGGCTGGCCATGACCGATCTCTTCATGTCCTGACGGGTGGAAGGGGGTGGTGTCAGGGCGAATCCTTCTTACCATATGTCCGATTGTATGTCGCCACTCTTTTTTATGAGGATGTCTACAATGGCCCTGTTAAAGATATTAGATTTCCGGGCAAACTCAGGGTCCACTCTGCTGGAGAAGAGCTCAGCTCCTTCGTTGAGCTCCTCTTCAAGGAGCTCGAAGATTTTGTCGTTTTTTATCCCCTCAAGCACCTTCTCTTTATTATATAGCGCTATATCGGAGATGATGGTTCTG
>JBHHXU010000351.1:0-2110 GCA_046757185.1 Thermodesulfobacteriota bacterium | reverse complement strand
AACGGGCAGGGCCCGTTGTGGAACCGCACCAATATGGCGACTGGCTATGTCGCCTACGGTCCCACTATGGCAGGGACGAATATCACTGACGTCGGCGGCGCCTCACTTGCGTGCCTCTCATGTCACGACGGGATTACCACCTTCGACTCTATTATAAACGCCCCCGGAAAGGGGATGACAATCCCGGAAGCGATTCCGGGTTTTCCCGCCTCGGCCGAATGGGCGTGGGGTATGTTCAGTAATCCTGGTGGTGCGCAAATAGAGCTTGACCACTTCAATGCCGACCCCACTCTCGCTCCCAATAGGTGTGGCTACTGTCACCCTCTGGAGGAGTCGAACAGGCTCAATATCGGTCTGGGGCCCGGCTCATCCATGCCTTATCAAGGTGGGTCGATCGCGTCGCTCTCTAACGACCATCCCATCAATGTCGTATACGCGACGGACGGGAGGGCGTCGCTGAGGTCCCCGTCGACGGTTATAAGCTCCATCACCCTGGACCAGCCGAACAGCGCGAGCGTGGGGAGGAGCGACAATATCTGGTCGGTCAACGGTTATCTGAACAATACGGCGACCATCAGCGAGCTTTTGAGGGATGGCGACAAGGTGCAGTGCGCGTCGTGCCACGATCCCCACTACAAGAACCAGACCAACACCGATCCCGGGCTTGTGAGCAGCTATTCCAGGGTATCTGGTTGGGGTGCATATAGCGGCGCACCGGGTGTGCAGAATATTACCGACCCGCAGCACGAGTTGAATGACGGCCTCTTCCTGAGGCGTGTCGGCGGCAACTCCAACTCCGGTGTCTGCAGGACCTGCCACGCGAAGTAAGCGGGACAACAAGGTAAAAAAAGGGTAGTGCCCGGGAGGGCGTTACCCTTTTTTTGTCTTGATCTAAGGGAGGCAGTTCATTTTGTGGGGAAAGAATTCCGGATAATCTCTTGAACTTTTATGTGAGATAACATAAAGTGGTGAGGGGTAACGGGGAAGCTCCGGTTGCCCCGACGCTTTTTATAATAAAATAGCAAGGGAGGATGCAACATTATGAACTATTCTGAAGTCTCGGTGAGGGAGGACGGTCTCTCACGCCGGATCTGCTCTCTGGTCCTGCCGTTGATGCTGGTTGTCGCGCTGATAGTGCCTGTGATGGTCGCACACGCGGAGGAGGGTGAAAAGGCCGGCGATGCAAAGGCGCCCGCGCCGCCTAAAGTGGTTGTAAGGGTGAACGGTATAGCGATAGACGAGAGAGATCTGGCGGGCGAGACGAAAAGGTTGATACCCGGACGGCTGATTCACCGGAGCGTCTCGGAGAGTAGAATGGCGGCTATAAGGAAGAAGGCCCTCGATAACCTCATCATTGATGAGTTGATCCACCAGGAGGCCCGGAAGAGTTCTATAAAGATAGGGAAGAGGGCGATTGACAAGAGGATGAAGGAGATAAGAAAGAATTTTAAGAGACCCTTTGAAGAAATCCTCATGGAGACCAACTTTACCATGGAGGATGTCCGCAGGCAGGTTGAAAAGGAGCTCCTTCTGGAAAGGTATATGGAAAGGAAGGACAAAAACTTCTGGAAAAAGGTCAAGACGAAGATAAACGATGCCTATGTGAAGGATTACTATGACAGTAATAAGGAGAAGTTTAAGGTGCCCGAGAGGGTGCGATTGAGGGAGATACTCATAAAGGCCGATCCGGGTGGCGGGCCGAAGCACTGGAAGGTGGTACGGGAGAAGGCCGTCGAGGTACTGAAGAGGATAGAGGGGGGTGAAGAGTTTGCCGAGGTTGCAAAAGAGGTTTCGGACAGCCCCTACGGAAGGAAGGGGGGCGACATGGGACTTGTCCATAGGGGGAGCTTCATTCCTGAGATTGAAAAGGCCGTCAAAAAGCTCAAGGTGGGTGAAATCGCCGGTCCCGTATGGTCGCTCCACGGCTACCATATTTTGAAGGTCGAAGAGATAACGCCGGCTGTACAGAGGACCTTTGATGAGGTAAAGGTGGGACTCAAGAGGGAGCTTGAGGAGAAGGAGTTCGAAACTATGAAGGAGGGGTGGATAGAGGGGCTGAAAGAGCAGGCGGAGATGGAGTATTTTGGGGATATCGAAAAGGAAAAGTAGC
>JBHHXU010000350.1:0-2117 GCA_046757185.1 Thermodesulfobacteriota bacterium | reverse complement strand
ACAGATGGGTTGATAATACGGCAATTATCACAAGGGCCGCAACGATGGTGATAAAGAGGAAATGTGTGATGTCCGTCCTCTTTCTGGCACGTACCCTCTGGAAATGCAATGCGTCGGTGGCAGAGAATCTTTTGTATGCAATGCGGGACATGAGCATACTCCCCATTCTTTATATCTTCACCACTGCCCGTAGTTTTGCGCTCCTGGCACGCGGATTCCCTTCAATCTCCTCCTGTGAAGGAGTGAGGGCCTTCCTAGTGAGGATCCTTACCTCACTCCTTCTCTTGCAGACACAGTACGGGGTATCAGAGGGACATACACAGCCTCCCGTAAATTGCCTAAAGGCGTTTTTAACAATCCTGTCTTCCAGAGAGTGGAAGGTAATAACTACCATCCTTCCCCCGTGATAGAGGAGACCGATTCCATCATGAAGGGCAGCCTCCAGGTTCTCAATCTCACGGTTCACCGCAATCCTCAAGGCGAGGAACGTCTTCGTTGCCGGGTGTCTGGAGCGGGGATGATGCTTCCGTGGAATGGCGAACGAGACGATATCCGCAAGCTCCTTTGTAGTTCTAATCGGTGACTCCTGCCTCGTCCTTACTATTATCATTGCTATCCTCTTCGCCCACCGCTCATCACCATACTTTTTTAACAGCTCCCTCAACTCCTCTTGTGGAAGGCCATTGACAAGGTCACAGGCCGTTGTTGCCCCCTCCCTGTCCATCCTCATGTCGAGAGGGGCATCGTATTGAAAGCTGAAACCCCTCTCTGGTTTCTCAAGGTGCCGGGAGGAGACACCGAGATCGAGGAGAATACCATCCACCTTATCGACTTCCAGACTCCGCAGGATACCCTTAATATTCGCGAAGTTCCCCTTGACGAACTCAACACGCCCTGCGTACGGTTTGAGCCTCTCTCGCGCATAGAGCAACGCCTCTTCATCCCAATCTATCCCTATCAACCTCCCATCGGGGGCGCTTGCGGCAAGTATTGCCTCTGCATGTCCGCCCCCACCGAGCGTTCCGTCCACATAGGTCCCGCCTGCCTTGCATTCCAGAAATCGATCAACTTCAACCGGCATTACAGGCCGGTGATAGAACTCCATCCTACAGGCCTATCCGCTCCAGCATATTCCCGATCTCTTCCTGTGAGGAAGTTGCCTCCGCAACCTGCCACTTCTCTCTGCTCCATATCTCCACCTGCCTGAAGGCGCCTACGAGCATGACATCTCTCTCCAGTTTCGCATACTCCCTCAAGGTCTGTGGTATGAGTATCCTGCCCAGCTTGTCGATCGGGCAGTCTGAAGCGCTCGAGTAGAAGAACCTGAGGAAGGCCCTTGTGTCCTTCTTGAATTCGGGCAATCCGCCGACCCGCTCCTCCAGGGTTCTCCACTCTGCATAGGGGTAGGCCAGGAGACACCCGTCATAGCTGGTGACAACGAGGCGCTCATCATACTTCTCTCTAAGGAGGTCCCTGAAGACTGCCGGGATACTCAGCCTCCCCTTTGCGTCAATGGTATGCTCAAACCTGCCTCTGAACAACTGTTACAGCTCCCTTCCCATCCCAAAAACCATGCCTTATATACCACTTTATACCACTACATACCACTACAGGCTAACTATAGTCGTGAGGAGGCACTTTGTCAAGCAAAATATAGAGCTGCTGGGGGGAGACATGGCACTGCTCTGAGGCAAAAATGAGTTTGGGGAGTTATGAACGGGAAGGAGCTTTCGATAAGAGTGCCAAAGGATGGTATAAGCCGGATTCTGTCTCCACCTCAGGAGATTCCGGAGGTGGATGACGACCATTTATCTAGCCCTCATGTTGCCATGAGGGTCAAGCGGCCAACCCGTTCCACCTTCCCATCAAGATGGGAAAAAGGGCGGGCAACCCTTATCGTGGAACCTATTAGGCCTTGCCCCGGAAGGGGGTTACCGAGCTTCTCCGGTCACCCGGGGAACTGGTGGGCTCTTACCCCACCTTTTCACCCTTACCCTCCGACAGGCGATAAGCCTGCTGAAGGGCGGTATCCTTTCTGTGGCCCTCTCCCTGTTCCAACGGCTGGTCGGAACGGTCGCCGTTAGCGACCTTCCTGCCCTGCGGGGTCCGGACTTTCC
>JBHHXU010000349.1:0-2145 GCA_046757185.1 Thermodesulfobacteriota bacterium | reverse complement strand
CCGTCTCAGGCCGTTCAGGGTGGCGAGGGGCATCTACGCGCAGCGGGGACAGGAGAAGTTCATGGTGAGGATCAAGGTACCCGGAGGTGGCCTCACTCCCGACCAGATGATAGGGATCGCGGACCTCTCGGAAAAGTACGGGAACGGCATCCCCCACGTAACGACCCGCCAGGACATGCAGCTCCACTACGTCCCCCTCGACGATACCGTCAAGGCAATCGAGGGGCTCCTGAAGATCGGCCTGACGACGAGGGGCGGCGGCGGCAATACGGTACGGAACATTACGGCCTGCTACGACGCCGGTGTCTGCGACCGTGAGGTCTTTGATGTCTCCCCCTACGCCCCGGCTTTTACCGAATTCTTTCTCAACCACCCGAAGTCGTTCAACCTCCCCCGGAAGTTCAAGATATCCTTCTCGGGCTGCTCGGAAGACTGCTCCCTGGCAACCATCAACGATGTCGGCTTCATTGCCAAGAAGAGGGTTATCGACGGCGTCGAACGGCGTGGTTTCAGGGTCTACGCCGCCGGGGGAATGGGCGCCAAGTCGAGGGTGGCCGACCTCATCGAGGATTTTGTCCCTGAGGAGGAGGCCCTCGCCATTGCCGAGGCAATCATGATCCTCTTCGATAAGCACGGCAACAGGAAGAACAAGCACAAGGCGCGTCTCCGTTTCGTCATCGATAAGGTGGGGAGAGAGGAGTTCATGAGGCTCTACCGGGAGGAGCTCGCGGCGGTCAAGGCCACCGGTCCAAAGGAGATTGATCTGAGTGAGCGCAACGCGCCTCAGAAGGAGGAACTCACCGGTGATAACGGCATCCCCGCCGTTGATGACGAGGGGTTCGAGAAATGGCGTCAGACCAACGTTACTCCACAGAAACAGAACGGTTACTATAGCGCAAAGATACGGATACCCCTCGGTGATATCAGCGCCGACGACTACAGGAAACTCGCCGAGATTGTGAGGAGCTTCGGCGAGGGGACTATCAGGACCACCCACGACCAGAATATCCTTGTGAGGTGGCTCACCGGCGAGGAGATATACCCCTTCTATCAGGCCCTTGTGGATCTCGGCTACAGTAAACCGTGCGCGGGCGGAACGGCCGACATCCTCTCCTGTCCCGGGGCATCGACCTGCAATCTCGGCATCTGTCTCCCGAAGAACTTCGCCAGGGTGATGACGGAGGAGCTGGAAGAGACGGGCATCCCCTTTGAGACGATGCCGGACGTAAGAATCATGCTGAACGGCTGTCAGAACGCCTGCGGCCAGCACCCTATCGGCCCCATCGGCCTCCACGGAGTCGCCCGGAGGGGGAGCGGGAGAATGGCCCCCCACTACAATGTCCTCCTCGGCGGGAGGGTTGAGGAGGGGAAGACAGTCCTCGGCGAGGAGTTCGGCTTCGTCCCCGCCAAGAAGGTCAACACCCTTCTCACCAGATTCCTCAGGGAGTACCACCAGCACCGTGAGGAGGGCGAGGACTTCTACGCCTACCTCGACAGGCGTGGGAAGAAGCGGATGAGTGAGATGATAAAGGAGTACCCCCTCCCCCCCTACGAGGAGGATAAGGAGTGCTATAAGGACTGGGGGGTGGACGAGGAATTTTCCCTCGCCGGTTTGGGGCCGGGCGAGTGCGGAGCGGGGATTCTGGATATCATAGAACAGGATCTGGACGACGCCAAGCGCTTTATCTACAAGGCCGGGGATGACCTCTCCAAGGGGAACCTCGAGAAGGCATCAGAGGCGCTCGCCAGGGCCCTCGGCCATACGACGAAGTCGATCCTCGTCACCCGTGGAATAGAGCCGGCCGACGAGTACATCTCGGTGACTGAGTTCGAAAAACAGTTCATTAAAACAGGGCACCTGATTCCGGAGAAATTCGGTAACCTCAAGAAGCATTGGGCGCGGTACCTCTCCGGCCTCCTTGATGAGAAGGGACTCAAGGAGGAGATTGCCTTCATGGAGGGGCTCTGTTCCACCGTTGACGAGCTCTATGCGGGAATGGACGCCAACATGAAGTTCAAAGGGGAAGTGACCGAAGAGGTAAAGAAGGAGGAGCCGAAGGTTGCGGCTTCCCCGACACAGGGACCGGCGCCGGGGCCGGCACCGAAGCAACGATGGCCCTCCGGGGGGTCAAGTGCCCCCACAAC
>JBHHXU010000348.1:0-2162 GCA_046757185.1 Thermodesulfobacteriota bacterium | reverse complement strand
CCTTCTTCTTCTCGGCAGCGGTCTTGTGGGGCTTGTGGGGTTGAGGAGGAGATTCAAAGGATAATAGTTCAAGTATAACGGGTTTTAGGCCCACCGGTCCTAGCGACGGGTGGGCTTTTTTTGTTGATTTACCGTGGAAATGCAGCAAGCAACGGTTTGAACGAAGGGTGAATAGTAGAGGGACAAAAGTTTTGAACTTCAACAATGAAATTATTTCCTTGACTTGCTTCATAGCGAATTATTATATAATCTGTATCACCCGTCTTGAAAATAACAGACAGAACTGAACACTCAGGTCGTGCTGTTGCCGTGGGGCGATAGAGGCCATGAAAAACGTGAGGAGGTTGCGTTATGTCACTCATTGACACCTTTGAAGAGAACGACTGGTTCGATACCTTCACCGACGAGGTGAACCGTCTGCTCGTAGGCGGCAACTATCCCCCTATCACCATCTCGGCAAAGGATAACAGGTTCCTCATCCGGGCCGAGCTGCCGGGGGTCAAGGCCCAGGCTCTCAACGTAACGGTCGCTGAACAGACACTCACCATCCAGGGAGAGCGGCACATAGCGCCGCCCGCGGGGGCGGCCTTTGTCCACAGGGAGCGGAACGATGGATCCTTCAACCGCACCATCGCCCTGCCGAGGGATATTGACAACTCAAAGACCGAGTCGGTGCTGTCCAACGGTATCCTCACCATTACCCTCCACAAGAGGAAGGAGACAGAGCCGAAGAAGATATCGGTCAAGGCAGGCTAACCAGAAATAGTCGCCGTTGATTTGCATAAGGAGGTTTGCACCATGTCAAAGAAGCAGCAGAAGCATCATGAAAAGAAGAAGGTTGACATAAAGGCACATAAGGCGGAGCCCCAGCTCATCACCCACGCCGACGACTGGTACATGCCCGCCGCCGACGTTTTTGAGTTAGAGAACCAGGTGGTTATCGAAGTCGATATGCCCGGCGTGAGCGAGAAGGGGGTCGAGATGACGCTCAAGGGAAACGAGCTCGTCGTCACCGGCCACGTGGCGCACGAGGAGGAGCGTGACGATGTGGTGCTCTACCGGGAGTACGGCGAAGGTCACTTCCACCGCCATTTCGTGGTGAATGAGACCATCGACAGAGAGAAGATATCACTCGTCATATCGGAGGGAGTCCTGAGGATTACCCTCCCCAAGAAGGAGAGCTACCAGCCGAGACGGATTGAGGTCAAGGCCGGCTGACTGCTGCGAATAGAGCCCAATGGTTGAGCCAAGAGATAACTCCGGCATCCAACCGTCAAGTCCTCTGTCTCATCAGCTCCGGTCGAGGACCTCGTTCCACTCATCGAGCTTTGCTTTCGTTTTTTCAAGCAGCGCGGAGGTGTCCCCCTCGATGGTAACGGTTTCGATCCTGTCGTTCTGAGCTATGCTGTTGACCACCGCCTGGTCCTCCCCGCTCACCACCTCGCCAAAAACCGAATGATGCTGGTCAAGCCACGGGGTCGGCACATGGGTGATAAAGAACTGGCTCCCGTTGGTGCCGGGTCCCGCGTTGGCCATGGAGAGGATCCCCGGCTTGTCGTGGCGGAGATCTGAGACAAACTCATCCTCGAAGCGGTAGCCCGGTCCGCCGGTACCGCTCCCGAGGGGACAGCCGCCCTGGATCATGAAATCGGGGATAACCCGATGGAAGGTAAGGCCGTTGTAGAAACCGCGCCGCGCGAGGTTCACGAAGTTGGCAACCGTAAAGGGCGCCTTCTCATCGAAGAGCCGTAAATGAATCGTCCCCCTGCTGGTCTCTATTACCGCGGTAAGTCCTTCTGAATCACTCATCTCTTCCTCCTTTTTCTGTGAGTCGTGTTATTTTAATGTTATCCGTCGGCAGGATACGCCTCCACCGCTCAGTGCCCCCTCCTGACCTCGCTTATCGTCGGAAGCCTCCTTTGCTCCCCCCTCGCCGCGGCGGAGAGCCAGGCGATCTCCATGGCGTACCCCTCGGCACTCGCCGGGGTTTCGAGGAACATGGGGACATTCCGGGTCCTCTCGTCCGTTACGAGGCGGATGAAGGCGTCGGAACCGATACGGCCCCGTCCGACCAGGGCATGCCTGTCAACGTTGCTGCCGAGCCCCGTCCTGCTGTCGTTCACATGGACGGCGCGGAGCCGCTCCATCCCCAGAATCCGGTC
>JBHHXU010000347.1:0-2169 GCA_046757185.1 Thermodesulfobacteriota bacterium | reverse complement strand
GGTGGAAAATATCGTCGAGACCCTCCAGGGGGGGGTTCTCTCAAACCTGGATGGCGATGAGGAGAGGCCCTTCTTCGTCTACGTGGGGGCAATGGGGGAAAAGTCGTTCCTCAAGGTACTCGGTAACCGTGACCCGAAGGAGTGCGCGGTAATTGTCGGCGACAGGGAGAGGATACAGCGGATATCCATCGAGAGGGGGATCGGTCTCATCATCATCACGGGGGGACTCAGGGTCACTCCGCCAATCGTGGAGGCAGCTCAACAAGCGGGGGTCACCATGGTTATCTCCCCATACGACTCCGCCACCACGGCCCTGATCGTCCGACTGAGCACTCCCATACACCGTGTCTGCAACACCGACTTTGTCGCCGTTGATCCCGACGAAACGGTGGAGAGCATCAGGCAGAGCATGACGAAGGGGGGGGAAAAGGCACGTGTCGTCCTCGATGGCGAAGGAACCCTCCAGGGGGTCATCACCAAGAGCAGTCTCCTCACCCCATCCCAGACACGGCTCATCCTCGTCGACCACAACGAAATCTCCCAGGCGGTGGACGGCGCCGACAAGGTCAATATCTGTGAGATCGTCGACCACCACCGTCTAGGGAACTTCCACACCACCTACCCCATTACCTTTATCTGTGAGCCTGTGGGCAGCACCTCTACCCTTGTCTCCGAACTCTTCAGGAGGAAGGGCATCTCCCCCAGGAAGGAGATAGCTGGCCTTCTCCTCGCCGGCGTCCTCTCTGATACGGTTATCCTGAGGTCGCCGACCACGACTGACCGTGACAGGGAGATTGTCCCGTGGCTCGAAGAGGTGTCCGGCCTCAACCACCGGACCTTCGGGGAGGAGATTTTCACCGCCACATCGAGCATCAAAGCGAGAGGGGCAACATCGGTGGTAAACGGAGACTACAAGACCTTCACTGCAAAGGAGAGGAAGTTCGGCATCGGCCAGGTCGAGACGGTCAGCTTCAATGAGTTTTATGAGGAAAAGGAGAGACTGGAAGAAGAGCTTCTAAAGTTGAAAGATGAAAAGGGACTGAAGCTCTCCGCCCTCCTGGTAACCGATATTGTCCTCGGCACTTCCCTCCTCCTCGTCGTAGGTGACAAGGAGGTAGTGGGCATCCTCGACTTCCCCCGCATCGAAGAGCATGTCTACGAGCTCAAGAATGTCATTTCGAGGAAGAAACAGGTTGCCCCCCACCTCATAAGCCTCTTCAACGAGATCTATCAGTAGAGCAGGAGAGGGCTCTTTATTCAGTCACCCTCACACAGCTTCTAAATGCGTTGACCGGTGAGGGACACAACTCACATACCGATGGGCAGCATAAACGATGATATAAGGCTCGCTTCGACAGGAGGGGCAGAGGAGCTGAGGAGGCTTGTCCACACCACCCATACAGGTGTCCTCTCCGCCGTCCTGCTCAACAGAAACCTCACCGAGGAACTGGCAGTCATCATCGCCAGGCGGAAGAATATCTCCTCCGACCTACTCGACACGCTGTCACACGACCGGAGGTGGAAGACAAGCTATCCTCTGAAGCTCGCCCTCTGCAAAAACCCCGGGACTCCGATGAAGGCGGCCCTCACCACTCTCAAGGAGCTGAGGATATTCGATCTCGCCGACCTGTCAAGGAATCACTTCATATCCGTCACCCTCAGAAAGAAGGCGGAGGCGGTCGTTGTCGAACAACTCCCCACCCTCCCCCTCGGCATCAAGAAGAACCTCGCCAGGAGGGTCGCCGGAGAAATACTGTTAAGGCTCCTGCAGGAAGAGGATAGCGAGCTGCTCCTGAACTGTCTCAACAGCCCCTCCCTGACGGAAGGGGACCTCTTCAAGGCAATCAACTCCCCCCACGCAAAGCCACGTCTGATTGAGTTGATCCTCGCCCACCACAAATGGTCATACCGGTACGACCTGAAGTATACGCTCATCAGGAACAACCTGACTCCCCTTGCGCACATCACCGGGATCCTGCCGGATATCAAGACGAACGACCTCAAGCTCCTCTACAAGGACCCGAAAGTCCCCAGGAGCACCAAGCCGTTCATACACAGTGAGCTTTACTCGAGAAGGGAGGTGTGAGCAGTGCACAGGGAAACGGTTCATATGAGTTTGACAAGTCACGTTCCCCTGTAGTATAGATGGGACTGTACCCTCCAGATCAG
>JBHHXU010000346.1:0-2202 GCA_046757185.1 Thermodesulfobacteriota bacterium | reverse complement strand
CGGATGCAGGAGACATGGTGCGAGAATACCAAAAACTGATTGAGATGTGGCCTGCCATCTCCGCCACTTTGTCTCCACCTCAAACAGAAGAAGAGTTAGACAGGTTGATCGAACTTTCCGATTACCTGATGGACGAAACAGGTGGAGATGAAAACCACCCTTTGATGGGGCTTCTTGACATAGTGGGAACTCTTATTGCTGACTATGAGCGTCGCAACATTCCTGAACCTGAGGGAACTCCCCTGGACTGTCTGAAATATCTCATGGAGGAACATGGATTAAAGCAGAAGGATTTGACCGAGCTTGGAAGCCCCGGTGTTATATCTGAGGTACTTTCAGGCAAACGGGAATTGAACAAGCGTCAAATCAAGGCGTTGTGTGAACGCTTTGGATGCAATCCAGCGATCTTCATATAATGACATTGAACAAGGAAGCTCACTACCCTTCCAACGGCAGTTTCTCCAGGCGACCTCCCTTGACTCCTCAAACTCCCTATGATATAGAATAGGCGACAACTTATTCTCCGAGCCTCCTCCCCTACGGCATGTTGCTAGGGGGAGTGGCCGATAGGGTTTGGCTGGAAACGGCCCTACCTCCCGTCATTGGAAAGGAGAGCATTGCCGCAACCAACCTCTCCTATGGTTGGTTTTTTTATGGCGTCAGGAGAAATAACAATGAAAATGTTTCCCGATATCGTTGTAGTAGCAAGAGAGAAGGCCGTCCATTTTCGTTTAATTCCGCTTGTCATCCTTGTGGCAGTGTGTTGCTCACTTATCCTCTTCCCCTTTATGGGAACGGTAAGGGCAGGTGAAAGACAACTCACCATCGCCGCCGCCTCCGACCTCGCTTTTGCCCTGAAGGAGATCGCGCAGGAGTTTGAGAGGACGACCGGGCGTGGGGTCGTTATCTCTTTCGGCTCGACGGGGAAGCTGACCCGGCAGATCGAGAACGGCGCCCCCTTCGACCTCTTCTTCGCCGCCAATGAGAGCTACATCAACGAACTGAGAGAGGGCAACTTTATTATCCCCTCCACGCGGCAGCTCTACGGGCAGGGGCGGATCGTCCTCGCCGTCAATAAGCGGGAAGGGGTGAAGATAGAAAAACTCGACGGGCTCCCCGATCCGGCGGTAAAGCGGATCGCCATTGCCAACCCCAACCACGCCCCCTACGGCATCGCCGCAAAGGAGGCACTCATCAGCGCGGGGGTGTGGGAGGGAGTCAGACCGAAGCTGGTCTACGGCGAGAACGTCCGACAGACCCTCCAGTTCATCCAGACGGGGGACGCCGCTGTGGGGATCGTCGCCCTCTCCATTGCGAATGTGGACGGCATAGAATATACCGCAATCGACGGGAGCCTTTACAACCCGGTCAATCAGACCGTCGCCGTCATCAGGAGATCGCAGCTTCAGGACGAGGCCCTCTCCTTCATCAAACTGGTCAAGAGTCCGGTAGGGAGGCGGATCATGGAGCGGTACGGCTTCCTCCTTCCCGGAGAATTTTAGCGAAAAGGAGCTGTAACAGCACCGTCACCATGGACCTCTTTCCTCTCTACCTGACCTTCAAGGTCTCCGTCGTTGCCACCTGCTTTTCGGTAACGATCGGCCTCTTCCTCGCGTGGCTGATGGCGAAGCACGACTTCTTCGGCAAGGGGCTCCTCGACGCTATTGTCATGCAACCCCTCGTCATCCCCCCGACCGTCCTCGGCTACTACCTTCTCGTCCTCCTCGGCAGGTCGAGCTTCTTGGGGAGGTTTCTGGAGGACGGCCTCGGTATCACCCTCGTCTTTACATGGCGGGGCGCAGTCGTGGCCGCCGTCGTTGCCTCCCTCCCCCTCTTTGTCAAACCGGCGAGGGCCGCCCTCGAGGGGGTCGACAAAAATATCGAGAACGCGGCGCGGCTCCTGGGAAAGACAGAGTGGGAGGTGTGGCGAACGATCACCCTCCCCCTCGCCTGGAAGGGGATAGTGGCCGGCGCTGTCCTCTCCTTCGCGCGGGCAACGGGGGAGTTCGGCGCTACCCTGATGGTTGCCGGGAATATCCCCGGCACCACCCAGACCCTCCCCATTGCGATCTACGACGCCGTCCAGATGGGCGACACCAGACTGGCCAACACACTGGTTCTCATCATCACCATCTTCACCCTCTCGGTCCTCTACTTTGTCAACCGTTTTACGAGGGGACGGTACTGATGGCCCTCTCCATT
>JBHHXU010000345.1:0-2202 GCA_046757185.1 Thermodesulfobacteriota bacterium | reverse complement strand
TAAACCTGGTGGGTATGAAGCAACTGATGGCGACAGTGGGATAGAATACGCCGGGAACGAATTCTTTAGGGGTTCCTAAGATTGTAAAATTATGGTATAAGGAATATTGTTGGTCCGGCCAAATTTGGTACAAGCAATATGTTTCCTTAAGATGAAGTCCTACGGAATACTTATATTATTATTTCTGTTGTTCCTGCCGTCAATGGCCAAGGGGGTCGGGTGGATCGGCGCCCCGGCTCCGGGGTTTACTCTGAAGGACGCCGACGGCCGTGCCGTCTCGTTGAGCCAGTACAAGGGGAGGGTCATCTTCATAAACTTCTGGGCAAGCTGGTGTGGGCCCTGCAAGAAGGAGTTCCCTGCGCTGAACGCTTTTATCGAAAAGTATGACCCCTCCGAGGTCGTGGCGCTGGCGATTAACATCGACAAGAAACGATCCCACGCCGATAATTTTTTAAAAAGGATGCCGGGACTATCCAAAAATATGATTGTACTCTTCGACCCCCGCTCCAAGGTCATACCTGCCTACAAGGCCCGGGCCATGCCTACCTCCTTTGTCATAGACAGAGCGGGCAAGATACGCTATCTTCACTTCGGCTTCAATGAACGTGATCCGGCAAAGTGGGCAACCGAGGTAGGCGGTCTGCTCAAGGAGGGTCTCTCCGGGGAAAAACTGAAATGAAAAAAACCGTGCTACTCATACTCCTTGCCTTGACCCTGGCGGCAGGCATATCGGGATGCGCCGGGGTAGAGCCGTGGGAGAGGGAGTATCTTGCCGACCCCATTATGCAGTTTGACAGCGACAGGGAGGAGAAGGCGGTAAGAGAGCATTTTCTGGGAACACGCGAAGGTTCTGCGGGGAGTTTCGGTGTAAGCGGAGGCGGCTGTGGCTGCAATTAACCGGCCCAAGGAGGCCTCTCCGATAGGCTCAAAGTCCGCCCTTCCGCTTATAACCGTTTCGCTTCTCCTGGCAGCCTTGACTATGCTTCCAGCTTCATCCACACAGGGTGAGGACTATGCCGCGGTGCAGAGCTATATTCACGCCTTCAACAATAACGTGACGGTCTATACGGAGGTCTTTGCCCTCAACAAGGAGTTTTCACTCAACACCTCCTCGTACGTTAAGTACACCGTCGACTTCATACAGCCCGGTCTGTTTGAAAGCGAGGACGACGACGGTGATGCGGTCTCGAGCGCATCGAGCTCTGCCGCCGGAGGCGGCCAGGACACCAGGAACGAGCTGACCGCCGGTATATCCCACAACTTCCCAGACCTCGTCGCAGTAGAACTCTACTACGACTATAGCGATGAGAAGGACTACACATCGAGCACCCCGACCATCTCTCTAAAAAAAGAGCTTTTCAACAAGAATACCACCCTCACCCTCGGCTACTCGCGCAACATGGACGATGTCTCCGGCAGGTTCATGGACAGTACTCAAACAAGGACCACCGACAACTACTACTTTGGCCTTACACAGATTATCTCACCTGTAACGATTGTCCAGGCCGGTTATTCGCGCACGGAGTCAGACGGCTTCCAAGCCGAGGGTATACGGCTCGTGCCTGTGGACGGCGTCGCCTCAAGCTCGTGTACCGAGGAGTCTGCCACCTGCCTGGAGGAAGCCTTCCCAGAGTCGAGAAGGCGGAACGCTTACATCCTCGGCATCAACCACTACTTCACCGAAGGGGACGGCAAAGAGTGGCTCGGCCTGAAGGGGCTTGGGATACCCTTCGGCCGCTCCTCAATAAATCTCACTTTCCGGTACTACGATGATGATTGGGATATAGAATCGTACACCGGAGAGATTGCATATTATAAATATCTATCGGATAACGACATCGTGAGACTCAACTACAGGTTCTACAACCAGACCGCTTCCTTCTTCTTCAAGGACGACTACCTCAGCAGCGACGCCCTGAGGAGTTCGTCACCTCAGCATCGCGATTTCAGCACTCACCTGGCGGGGGTTAAACTGACTCACAGCCTTAACAACAGACCCTCCGTCGGTCCCGTTGAGATGGGGGGCATCGAAGCCAAGTATGAGTTCTACCTCGAGTCGTCCAGGGTACAAGCACACATCGTTATGGCATCCTTCAGGCTCCTCTTTTGACCGGGGCTCTTCTCCCCCACCCTTTTTACTATACATAGTGCATTACAGTAGCGTCCAAACGTTAATTTAGAAAAAGTTCTAACTCATTGAAA
>JBHHXU010000344.1:0-2204 GCA_046757185.1 Thermodesulfobacteriota bacterium | reverse complement strand
ATAATACAGGGCTTACCTAACTCCTCCGCTGCCCTTATGGTGAGAGCCGTACCTCCTGTCGGCTCTTCGACAGTCAAAATCAGGGTACCGTCTGAATCCCGCACGTTCCATTCTGTCCGCTGTGAATAGCTCTTAGAACCGGTCTCATCAAGGTGATACCGGCTGTCGATGACACCATCCTCGGCCAGCCTCCCCTTTGGACACCACCCACCGCACCGGATTCCCAGCTCCAGCGCAACATCGAGTGCCGCCCTGTCAACGCCGGTCTGACCGCCCGACACTATCATCTCAATCGCCATACACTCTGTGGGTATGACCGCTACTCGCCGATGACCTTGACGAGAACCCTCTTTCTTCTCCTCCCGTCAAACTCTCCGTAGAATATCTGCTCCCACGGTCCGTAGTCGAGGGCCCCCGCCGTGACGGCCACTACCACCTCTCGTCCCATAATCTGTCTCTTCAGATGGGCGTCCCCGTTATCCTCGCCGGTATTGTTGTGGCGGTACCGGGAGATCGGCTCATGGGGCGCAATCTCTTCGAGCCACCTTTCGTAGTCGTGGTGGAGACCCGGCTCGTCGTCGTTGATGAAGACAGAGGCGGTTATGTGCATCGCATTGACGAGGACAAGCCCCTCCTTAACGCCGCTCTCACTGAGACATTCGTTGACCTGGGGGGTAATGTTTACGAATCCCCTCCTCTCCGGTATGTTGAACCAGAGCTCTTTACGGTAACTCTTCATCATCCATCCTCCAACGCTTGTCTATCGATTCCGCACTCTTTTCAGACAGACCACTCCCCTTTATTTCGAGAAGTGGAGATGATTGCATTTGAAAGCCTCTATGGGAAAAACGGGAGAGAGATACAGAAAAACCAATCAGCTCTTTGTCTTAATGCAAAACATCTATGAGGTTATATACGTCTGGAGCTGTTCAATCAGGGCCTCTTTTTCATCTATCATGAGCGCAACGATATCGCGAAGAGAGACGATGCCGACATACTCGTCTTTATTAAAGACGAGGAGATGCCGGCACCTGTGGTCCTTCATGAGTTTGAGGCAGCGGCCCGCGGTATCATCGGGCGATACCTTGATCAGCTCCTCCGTCATGACATCCTTAATGGTGACCTTTTCCGGGTCCTTCCCCCTGCCGATGACCCTCATCATGAGATCCCGTTCAGTAAAGACTCCGGTTATCCCCGACGGGCTTGTCACCACTACCGAACCGATGAACTCGTCAGTCATGACTCTCGCCGCCTCCATGGCCGTTCTGTTCTCATCAATAGTGACAACCTTTCGCACAATCTTGGAAGCTATTCTCGTAGGCATACTCTCCTCCTCATTTGTTCATTAAAGATACGCAGTACATCGCCCGCGCTATATAAGCAGTGGATATACCGGCCCCCTTATTGATACTGGTATTCCATAAGGGTAGTCCTGCTCCTTTGAAGACATAACAACCATTGGCAGCGATATTCTACATCCCCTTACGCCATGTGTCAAGGAGGGGAAATCTGTGCGGTAGGGATGAACCTGACAATACACTAACCGCAGAGGACACGGAGAGAGCTATGAATTGGTGAAGAGAAATATCTTTTTATGGTTCTTTTCTGCGCACTCTTTAAGTGAAAAAAAAATACTCCAGGCTCTGTATGAGAGTACACCGAGAAATAATACTACAAGTAGAGGTTTTCCCCTTTATTAAATCAACCTCTGCTCTCTCTGTGTTTGCTTAAACATGATGTGGGATAAAAGTTGTCGGTTTCTTCTGTGATACCTATTGACCCGTAAAACTTCGATGCACGGATTGAGAGGGTTTTAGAAGTCCACACGGTATCCGACTACGATAAAGTAGTCCTGGCTATCCTCAACTGAGCTGTACGTCCAGTCTCCACCTGCCTCAAGCTCGAAGTGAAGACGTTTCTTCCTCCAGAAGTAGTCTGTTCTGAGCGAGGGTCTCAACACCCACTTCTTCTCACTCTCATCATCGCTCTCCCGGTAGTCGATACGCATTCTGGGGTTAATCCGCAGCGCCCTGCTGGCAGGGTAACGGGTATTCAAGTTAAATGAGAGTGTGTCGGAGGTGCTCGTATCGGAATAACGGAGACCGATAATGGCCGTGTCACCCTCCTTTATAAGACTCGTCCCTATCAACTGGGTAGAGAAGAAGTACTCAACCCCTGTGCCCTGTACCGCCTCAACTCCCCCC
>JBHHXU010000343.1:0-2205 GCA_046757185.1 Thermodesulfobacteriota bacterium | reverse complement strand
CGCGTGTCGGTCCAGTTCTGGACCGACGACGAGACCGCAGCCGCCGAGGCCGCGCGCGCCGTGTTCGACGAGTTCGACCGCGTCGATCGCCTGATGACCTCGTGGCTCGACGACAGCGACGTCTCGAAGATCAACAGGAGAGCAGGGGCAGGAGGGGTAAAGGTCTCTCCCGAGGTCATCTTCGTCGTCACAAGGGCCTTGGAGATTGCGAGGAAAAGCGGCGGAGCCTTCGACCCGACGGTAGGCGTCCTGGGAAGGGTATGGAGCTTTTCCGGGGAAAAGGGGAGGGCGATCCCTTCGCGAGAGGAGGTCGAAAAGCTGCTGGAGCTGGTTGACTACCGGAAGGTGGTCGTCGACAGAGAGAGAGGGACGGTTTCACTCGGGAGGGCGGGGATGGAGATAAACCTCGGCGGTGTCGCCAAAGGGTACATCGTCGGGCGGGCAGTGGAGGTGCTGAAAGGGGGCGGCATCTCCCGGGGCATTGTCAAGGCCGGCGGGGATATGGTCGTCTTTGACCGGGAGAACAACCCCTTCACGATCGGCATACAGCATCCGAGAAAGAGCGATACGCTCATCGGTGAGATATCCTTCGCAAACGTGGCGATAGCAACCTCCGGCGACTATGAGCGGTATACCGTGAGGGATGGCGTAAGGTATCACCACATCCTCGATCCCACTACCGGTTTTCCCGCACGAGGTTCCCGGGGGGTTACCGTCCTTTCACGGGATCCGACGCTGGCTGACGCCCTCTCCACGTCCGTTTTTGTCATGGGGCCAACGAGGGGGATGGCACTCATAGAGGAATCGCCAGGTGTGGAAGGAATGATTATTGATGAGGAGGGGGAGATAATCGTCTCAACGGGCCTCAAGGGGAGACTGGTTATAAGGGAAACGGAGAAGCCTGAAAAGCAGTAGCGCCCGGCAATCACCCACTCTATTGAGAAGGGTCTGCTCCATTACAACAGTCTTAACCGTTTGGACCTGCCTTTTTTATATGTCTCCTCTTCTTCTGGTACCTCTCTACCGCTCTGTTGTGCTCCCTCAGGCTCTTCGAGAAGTAGTGGCTCCCATCGTTCTTGGAGACAAAATAAAGGTACTCCCCCTTTACCGGCTCTACCGCCGCCTCAAGAGCGCCCCTGCCGGGGTTTGCAATCGGTCCAGGGGGAAGACCGTAGAAAAGGTAGGTATTATACGGCGTTCGTGTTCGTAGGTGTCTCCTTGTCAGGTTGCCATCGAAATCAGACAGGCCGTAAATAACAGTGGGGTCGCTCTGGAGGGGGATTCTCTTTTTGAGCCTGTTGTGAAAAACCGCCGATATGTACCTCCGTTCCTCCGGGTTTCCGCTCTCCTTTTCAATGATTGATGCAAGGGTAACCACCTCGCGCTGTGTGAGCCCGAGCCGTGCGCCACGAGCGGCCATACTGTCCGTATAGACCTCCTTAAAGCGGGCCACCATCACATCGATGATATCTTCCGCCGACATCCCCTTTGTCATGTGATAGGTGTCGGGGAAGAGGTACCCTTCGAAGGTAGCTCCATCGAGTCCTCTGGAGGCCGCAAACCCCGCATCACTCGCCTTCTCAATAAAATCCCCCTTCTTCACCAGCCCCTCTTTGTCAAGCAGCACTGCTATTTCTCCCATTGTAACCCCCTCAGGAAAGGTGATACGGTACTTCCTGGTCTCCCCCCGTACAAGCTTGTGGAGTACGGTGAGGGGTCTCACGGGGGTGGTAAAGCGGTATTCACCCGCCTTGACCCTCGTATGTGCATCCTTCAGGCTCGCAAGGAGAGAAAAGTCGTGAGCGTTACGAATAACCCCCGCCCCCTGGAGCTCCCTTGCTACAAAAATAAAGGACGAACCTTTTGGAACCACTATCACAACATCCCGGGCCTTTCCCGCGGGGGGAGTAAAAAAACGTATGTAGACGTGTATCGTGAAGAGAATAAGGATGATGACCAGCGTCCAGAGGACAGATCCGTACCGTTTCACCATCCGCTCTATTTATCACAGATGGCATACCGTGTCCAGCGACCCGGCAGGGTGAGGAACCCCTTGACTTGGCGGGAGGTATACTATATATAGTGTTGTCAGCCACAGCTCCTGGCAGAATGGCTTCAGTGCTATCACTCCTTAGTACTGACAGAATACACGGGCGGTTAACTCAGCGGTAGAGTGCCACCTTCACACGGTGGAAGTCACTGGTT
>JBHHXU010000342.1:0-2209 GCA_046757185.1 Thermodesulfobacteriota bacterium | reverse complement strand
TATGAACAACAAGATGCGAGCCCGGATGGCCTGGGTTACCTTCGCCATCCTCTTCATCCTGGCAAGCGTTGAGGCGTCTCTCGCCTTCATGCGGGATCAGATTGCCGCCGACATGCAGGCACTGAGGCAATCCCTTGCGGTCGTCGAATCGACACAACCGGTTACGGTAAATAGCTGGATACCGACGGTGGGGCAGATGGTCATGGGTTTTATTCTCCCCTTCGCTCTTACCTTCGTGGCGATACCGCTCGAGAGCTTCATACACGCCTCACGGACGGTGATCGGGCTCGTTCTGGAGGGTCTGCTCCGTTTCATCGCCTTCCTTCTCCGCCTCACCGGAAATGTTACCCGTAACTTCGGCGCCCTCCTGATAAGCCTTTATGACCTTCTTATCTTCCCACCCCTGTGGGTTGAGAAGGTTGTTCGTGAGAAGGGCTTCAGGGGAGGGTTAACTTCCAGCAAGGAGGGAATACAATGAAAAGGATGTTGATCATAGCCATGCTCTCTTTCGGTACATTGATTGCCGGATGTACCGATACGACCAACCATGCCACCGGGGTCTACATGTTGATGGATACTTCAGGGACCTATTCACAGGAACTCGCGAAGGCCAAGGCAATCATCAACTACCTCCTCGGTTCGCTCCAGCCCGGCGACTCCCTCGCGGTGGCGCGTATAGACAGCGGCTCTTTCAGCGAGAAGGATATCATCCAAAAGGCCACCTTCAATACACGTCCCTCGACGGCAAACCAGCAAAAGCGCCTCTTTGAACAGAATGTGAAGAACTTTATCTCCTCGGTGAAGGGGAGCGCCCACACCGATATTACCGGCGGCGTCCTCCAGGCGGTTGAGTACCTTAACGAGACCGGCGCCGGTAAGAAGTATATCTTCATCTTCTCCGACCTTGAGGAGGACCTCGTAAAGGGGCATGTCAGGGATATTCCCATTCGGTTTGACGGCTTCAGGGTGGTCGCGCTGAATGTGACGAAGCTCAGGAGCGATAACGTCGACCCGAGAGGGTACCTCGACCGTCTTGAGATGTGGCAACAGCGCGTCGAGAGCGGAGGAGGACACTGGAAGGTGATAAACGACCTCGAGCGCCTCGATAGGATACTTTGATTAGTGTCCATCCTGAAACTCTAATGGACATCCGCGTAGTTTTGAAAGGTTGTCGCAAAAACATACTCCGCAACACTGCTACACCTCCCTGTAACAGACCTTCCTCCAAGGGGGCCCTTGCTTGAATTTATGAGGGCCCCCTCCTTTCAAAGGGACTGTCCCAGATTTACGGACTGAGTAGAGCGAAGTCGTAGAATCGGGACTGTCCCCAGCAATCCATTGCATCGGAACTCTCACTCCTAAAGTCGTAGAAACTTGAGGCCTCTTTTGATAGAATGGTTCTTTAAAGGCTTCCAGTATGTCCAGGAATGTATCAAAACTCACCATTCCCAACGACCTTGTCTATTTAGAGGGAATCATCTGCTACTGTAGCGCCCTCTCCAGAAAGGTGGGCTTTTCCGGCGGAGAGGTAAAAGAGATGTGTATTGCCTTGAAGGAGATTTGCAGCAATGTAATAAAACAGACCTATGACCCTCACGAGGATGAATCGCTGAAGATAACCTTTGAGGTGCTGGAAGATGGCGTGAAGATAACCATCGATGAGACCGGTCTGCCACTCCTGCCCAAGCTGGAGGAGGATGACACAGATGCACCGGGGCTGCGTGCCATCGGTGAGTACATGGATAATGTACTCTGTATCAATAAGGGTAAGGGCGGTATCGAGCTTCAACTCTTCAAATACCTGAAGGGGAGACATGTGGAGGAGTTCTTCGCTGAGGATGAGCTGAAACCGTACGACTCAGGCGAGATTCCACCTGAGGAAGGGAAATATACGATTCGGCTCATGAAACCTGAGGAAGCGACTGAAGTATCACGGTGTATCTACAAGACTTACCGGTACACCTATCTGAATGAGGACCTCTACTTCCCCGAGAAGATAAGCGCCATGAACAGGGACGGGCGGATGATTTCATCCGTTGCCGTTACGAGCGAAAATGAGGTCGTCGCCCACTTTGCGCTCCTCCCGAGACCCAATGGACAGGTAGCGGAGATCGGGGTCGCGGTGGTTGATCCCCGGTACAGGAGAAGGGGACTGATGCAGGAGTTACTGGATTATCTCATTGTAGAAGCCGATGAGTGTGGTTTTGTC
>JBHHXU010000341.1:0-2212 GCA_046757185.1 Thermodesulfobacteriota bacterium | reverse complement strand
ACTCGAGCCCCGTTTTCTTCGGGTTCTTCTACCCCTTTATATTGACCATCATCCTGACGGCGATAGTCGGCCGCCGTGGTGTCATTCGGCAGATATTCACACGGCCCCTTCCCTTTCTGGCAATCGGTCTCTTCTCGGCGATTATGATTATCGCCCACTTCACCGCCATCACCATGACCGACGTGGCCTATATGATATCGGTAAAGAGGACGAGCCTCATCTTCAGTGTTGTCTACGGCTGGCTCATGTTTTCGGAGGAGAGGATAGGGGAGCGCCTCCTCGGTTCTGTCATCATGGTCATCGGGGTTGTTCTCATAGCCGTGTTTTGAGGGAAAAGATGATACAGTGTTAATCCGTGTAAATCGGCGTCCTGAAAAACATAACTCTATATATGGGACACAGATAAACACGGATTTAAAAAATGAGATCACAAGATTTGTGTAAGGCTTTTTGAGTTATTCTATCAGTGTACATCCGTGAAAATCCGTGTCCTGCATGGTTTTGAGTTTTCAAAGGGTCATCTGGTTAGTGCACTATTAAGGCTGAAAGGAGCCGTATGAAACTGACGGAATTGCCGGAGTGGCCGAGGGAGACGAAGAGGGCGAGGGAGGTCCAGGTTGTCCTGCAGAAAAGGATAGTGATACGACCCCTCATGAAGGTTCCCGGACTGATTGCCGGTGTCGATGCCGCCTTCTTCGAGGATAAAATTATCGGTGTGGCGTGCCTCTACCGTTATCCCGACCTCACCCCCCTGAAGGACAGCGTGTCGATACGAAAGGTCACCTTCCCCTACATCCCCGGCCTCCTCTCATTCAGGGAGGGGCCTGTCGTCATCGAGGCGCTGGAGGGACTGGAGACGGCGCCCGACCTGATACTCTTCGACGGACAGGGGATCGCCCACCCTCGGGGGGTCGGGATTGCGTCGCATATCGGGGTGCTCCTGGGAATCCCCTCCATAGGGTGCGCGAAGTCAAGGCTGGTGGGCGACTTCCGTGAGCCGGGCGGTAAGAAGGGGAGCAGATCCCCCCTGAGATACAAGGAGAGGGTCGTTGGCGCCGTCGTCAGGTCCCGGGATAATGTCCGCCCCCTCTTCGTCTCACCCGGTCACCTTGTCGATATCGAGGGGTCTGTGGAGTACGTCCTCGCCTGTACGTCACGGTACCGTTTGCCGGAGCCGACACGGCGGGCGGACAGGCTCTCGAAGGAGAGGAGTCTCAGAGTTTAGCAGGTGAGGTGGAGCGCTGCAACGACCTTCCCGTCCTGCTCCAATCGATTGTACAACTCAATGGCCTGAGTGGTACCGAGGACATGGAGCTCCATCCCCCTCGATGTGAGAGCCTCTACCGTCTCCTGGGGCGCCGCCATCGAGCCGTTATACCCGGTGCCGATAATCAATACCTGAGGCGCCGCGTCGATGACACCCTTCAGGTCATCGATAGAGAGGTTGTGCCCCTCCTTCCGCCACCAGGAGCTGTCTACCCGATCGGGGTAGATGATGATGTCGGAGGTGTAGCTCTCGCCGTCAACGACTATCCTTCCGAATGAGTAGTGGGCAATCCTCATGATATCTCCATACCTTCCCCGGTTGTGTGGAGTATTTATGAACAGTAAGAATGGTAACATCGGTTGATAACGGTTCTCAATGTAAAAGATGACAGATGCGCAGATATCCTTGACATTGCAATAACTTGGGTGTAGTTTTTATAATGCTTTAAAGGCTAAAACAGAGTAACTCACAGATAATAAATCAGTCCCCTTTTTACTGACGCATAAATAATAATTGAATTACCAAAAATTGATGGAGGAAAAGATGGCGGAAGAATGGGTCGAACAGATGAGGAATCAAGTGAATACACTTGAAAAGCTTGAAGAGTATATCAATGTCTCTGATGATGAAAGGGAGGCGCTTGAGGCTTTGAAAACCAGGTGGGGAATGTCGCCCTATTTTGCATCATTGATGGATAAGGATGATCCGAATTGCCCGATCCGAAAGCAGATGATCCCATCCATGAAGGAGCAGGTTAATCAATATGGAATGGAAAACTATCTGGTTTGGAAAGAGAATAGAGCGACCGAAGAAGTTCGCCCCGATAGTATTGCCCGTCAGTATAACGATCGTATCGCTTTTACCGTTGTAGAAACTTGTGCTGTTTATTGTCGGCACTGCTTCCGCAAGGAACTGGTTGTCGACCAGGATTTGCAACTACGTTTT
>JBHHXU010000340.1:0-2217 GCA_046757185.1 Thermodesulfobacteriota bacterium | reverse complement strand
GAGAGCGCCTCTCCATAAGGCTTTGTGCCGTAAAGGAGTTTTGCGATGGAACATACAACGATAATGCCCGTCACGACAGGTCGGCGCAACGTGGTCAACAGAGGGGATACGTCTCTCCTCGTCCACAGTGGAAGAGTGCAGGTGGCCCATCTCCACGGTGAAATGGAGAGTCCGGCACGTGAACACGGCATGGAAGAGCACCCCTCACATAATCACAAGGGTGAAGTGGCGCCATCACACGGTCACGACTCGATAGACGGGACGGGGGGTGGTCAGGAAGAGGTGACCTACGATCACGGCTCAATGGCGGGTATGGAGCATGATCACGGTGGGATGCCCCACCACGACGATGATCTTGGCGAGGGGACAATCCATATGCACGGACACGATATGGGCGGAGAGGTGATGAAGGGGTTCTCCCCCGCCTCCCCTCTCTGGATGGCCCTCATACTGGTCGGTGCGGCCTTCATTACCCTTCTGGTTCTCCACAGGAGAAGAAAGGTTTCGGAAAAGAGACGTGATTATCCCCGGTTCAACCTCCTGAGCATTAAACCGCTGAAGCGGGTCGTCATGGCCCGCCCCTTTCAGTTCGTCCTGCAGCTCCCCGTGGTGCTATTCTTCATCGCCATCATCATCACCGGCCTCCTGGGTAACCAGCACCCCGGCAGCAACCTCGCGACGGTAGCAACCTGGACCATCTGGTGGTCGCTGATCATATTCATCATCCTCTTTCTTGGCGCGAGCTGGTGTCTCGTCTGCCCGTGGTCGGCCCTCTCCGACTGGCTGGAGCGACTCTCATTCTGGAAGAGGAAGAAAGGTATAAGCCTCGGACACAAGTGGCCCCGCAGTCTCAAGAGCAGACACCCGATGACGGCCTTCTTCGTGGTCGTTACCTGGCTCGAGCTCGGTGTCTTTATTACCTATAACCCCCGTTTCACCGCCTACTTTTCCATCGGCATCTTCATCCTCATCTTCATCACCGCCCTCATCTTCACCAAGAAGTCGTTTTGCAGGTATCTCTGTTTCGTCGGGGGTATCATCGGCATCTACTCAAACCTTGCCCCCATAGAGGTCCGGTCAAAGGAGAAGGCGGTCTGTGATGCGTGCAGGACGAAGGACTGCGTCAGAGGGAATGAAAAGGGGTATCCCTGCCCCATCTTTGAATACCCCGGCGGGATGAACAAGAACATCAACTGCATACTCTGCACCGAATGCCTCAAAACCTGTCCCCCGGATAACATGACGATTAACCTGCGACCCTTCTTTACCGACATATTCCGGGGGTATCGGGGGAGGTACGACGAGGCCATCCTCGCCTTGACCCTCCTCGGTCTGACCATCTACCACGGCTTTACCATGCTCCCCCTCTGGTTCGGATGGGCCATCACAACGATGAAGACTAACTACACCCTCTATATCATGACCTTCACCGTCCTCTTAATCGGGTTCGTCGTCGTGCCCGTTGCCCTCCATTACATTACTGCCTATTTCACAAGGCTGTTATCAGGGCGAAAGGATATGACGCTCAAGACCATATTCGTTCACTACGCCTACGCCCTCCTCCCCGTCGCCCTCTTCTATCACGCCGCCCACAACATCTCCCATCTCAATATGGAGGGGCTGAAGATATTCCCCGTACTCTCCGACCCGTTCGGCTGGGGATGGAACCTCTTTGGAACGGGAGGGTGGGAGGTCTCTTCAGTAGTGCAGGGAGGGGGGATAACTGACCTGCAGTTCGGCGTCATCCTTCTCGGGCTCGTCACCTCGATCATCATCTCCTACAGGATATCCCTGCGGCTCTTCGGAGGAGAGAGGGGGCGGATCATGGTCACGGCGCCGATGATTATCGCCATTATAGGCTACTCCTACGTCAGTCTCATAACCCTCATCCTCCCCATGGCGTTGAGAACGGTGTCGTATTTCTAGATGAGTTGTGTCCTAATGAATCGGCACCACATTGAGAAAAACATATTGACAACCCAAAGATTCACCATGAAGCTCAGGAAGCAATGCAGACATGGATTTTCAGGATGCAGAACGTAAAATGTATTGCATCGTGTGTGAAGGTTCGTGCGCAATACGATATACGCAATACGCATAACTAACAATCCGTGTAAATCAGCGCCCTTACGACAATTCATGAATAAAGCGGGCTTGCCGGTAAGCCACGCTATATTCACTGCTTTTGTCCGGTTATCAATAAAGTCACCACTCCCG
>JBHHXU010000339.1:0-2230 GCA_046757185.1 Thermodesulfobacteriota bacterium | reverse complement strand
TTCAGAAGGTACATCTTCATGAAGGTCAGCTCGGGACGGAAGACGAGATCCGCAAATCCCGCCCTCCTGCCCCTCTTCAGCATCTCCCTGGCCGCCAGGGTGGAGTACCTATCCATCCTCTTCAGGTATCCGCTGATGCTCCGGTAGGTATAGTGCTCCAGCGGCTGTTTCAGATACCCCACACCGCCCTTTACCACCACCGCTTCGTGGACCTCCCTCTCCTTGAAACGTCCCTTCCCCTTCCTGAAGAGGCGCAGGTTGTAGTCGGGGAACCAGCCGCCGTGCCGAATCCACCTCCCGAGGAAGAAGTTCTTTCTCGGGATGTAGTACCCGTCGATTCGTCCCTTCCCACCCCTGGAGGGGGCACGTACAACCCTCTCTATCTCACCCCTCAGGCCCGGCGTTACCCGTTCGTCGGCGTCAATATTCAATATCCAGTCGTGACTCGCCCTATCGATGCAGAGGTTCTTCTGTTTGCCGAAACCGAGCCACTCGTCGCTGAAAACACGGGCGTCATACTCCCCGCAGATAGAGACCGTCCCGTCACTGCTTCCCGAGTCGGATACGACAACCTCCTCCGCCCATCTGACACTCTCAAGACAGTCACGGATGTTCTCCTCTTCATTCAGGGTGATAATGGTAACGGACAGCTTCTCCATGGGCAACCCTGTACTGAAAACCGTTGCTCCCTCCTCATCAGAGGGACCCTCTATTCAAGCGCCTCCGCCTCATCGATGAGCATGACCGGAATGTCGTCCCTGATCGGATAGAGCAGTTTACATGCGTCGCAGATGAGACCGTTATTCTCTTCACTCAACCTGATATCCCCCTTGCACTTCGGGCAGGCGAGAATATCCAAAAGCTCCTTGTCGATCGCCATAACATCCTCCTTAACGGCTGTTTTTAGTGTATCATCTCTTTTCTCCCGCTCCTGCAGCGTGAATAGCGCCGATCTCCCTCCCGACATCTCCCTTTCCCTACTCCTTCCCCTCCATTGCCCTCATGGTGTCCACGCTCTTCATTGAGATGCTCCCCCTCCTCAGATACTCCACACCGCCTATGAGGCTTACTATTAACATGGCAAAGAAGAAGAGGAGGGATATGCTCATTGCCTCCGCGGGGCTCCCTCCCGCCTTGGCAAAGAGGAAGACGAAGGCCCCCTCCCGTATGCCGAGCCCCGCGAGAGAGAGAGGTATCATGGCAACAACAGTCGCGATTGGGACAAAGAAAAAGAAGTAGTGCAGTGGAATATCCATGCCGACCGCCCGCGCGAGTATGTAGTAGCCTATAATTATGCTCCCCTGGATGACAAGGGAGAGAGAAAAGACCTTGAGGAGGATGGTCCTTTCACTTTTGTACCCCATAAGGGCTCTGTAAAATGTATCAATCTTCCGGTTGATGCCGAAGAGCCTCACCCTGTTCAACAGTCTCACCGCCCAACCGTGAAAGAGATCGATCCATATGACGAGGCTCATCACCACGAAGCTGCCGAGGAGAACGAGGAGGAGCCACAATATTGAGCTCCCCTTGATAAGGGTGTAACCTGCAAAGGTCGCTACTGCTGTGATGGCCATCAGCGCGGTAAAGCCGGAGTACCGGTCGAGGAAGATCGATGCCAGCGATATGCCGCCCCTCCCCGTCTCTCTGTAGATGTAGTAGGCCTTTACCAGGTCACCGCCCACAAGGGTGGGGAGGAAATTATTGAAATACATGCCGATAAAGTAGATGGAGAAGAGTCGTGAGAAGGGCATCTTATAGTCCTTGGTAAGGATGGTATGCCACCTGAGGGTTGAGAGGGTCTGGACGAGGAGGAGGAGGAGGAGGATAAAGAGCACCGTACCGTAGCTTACCGACGACACGGTCTCCCAGAAGACCTCCATATCCATCCCCCTGAAAAGGAGATAGAGGAGTCCGCCGCTGACGAGGACCTTTATTGGTAGAACATACCCCTTCTTCATCATCTCCCGAGGATCCTCTTCACCACGTAGATCGTCTTGCCCTGGGACTCGTGATAGACACGGGCCAGCATCTCGCCGAGGAGTCCCATGATCACGAGCTGAACACCGAGTATGAGGAGGAGGATTGCGAGCAAGAGGAGGGGACGGCCGCCGATATCGTAGCCCAGTATAATCTTCTGATAGCTCAGGTAGAGTCCCATGAGGAAACCGATTCCGCTGAGGAGGAGCCCAGCCGGGCCGAAGGCGTGGATGGGCCTCGTCGAGAAGCTCTG
>JBHHXU010000338.1:0-2237 GCA_046757185.1 Thermodesulfobacteriota bacterium | reverse complement strand
CCGCTGTTGAAGTAACCGATGATCGGGCAGTTTCCCGAGTAGTGGCGGGCGCTGAGGTTCTCCGCGAGTGTCTTTGCGTCGGTCCAGACACAGCAGTCTTCATCGTCCTTATGGAGCACGCAGGGGAAGCGAACCCTCCCGAGGGGCATGGGGAGGATGACGTTCCTCTTGTCGGGTAATCGAAGTCCGGGACCGTCGAGGACGATCGATTCGTCGCTCTCCCGGTTGACGGCGGAGATGATGAGCTTCGCGGGCCCCTCCTCCGTTCCCGGTACGGGGCCTATCTTCAACGTCACATAGACAGGGCCCTGCTTCTCTTTGGCCCGTGAAAAGAATCTGTACATACTGTTTCTCCGTTACTGCAGCCTGATGCCGGTATCGAGTGTTATATTGTTCCCGTACCTTATGGTAAGGTGTCCCCCCTTATCGACACGGAAGGTCACCGTCACGCTTTCGGACAGGGGCTCCCCGAATGAGAGGGTAACTATCTTGAAGGCCCTCAGTGCCGTATCGTCTGCAAGCTTTACAATCTGTTTTATGACCTCCTCCCCCGACTCCTTTTCCCATCTCCTGACGATGTGTCTTTCCGGGATCTCGAAGAACTCGAGGTATATCTTATCCTGATCGCCCAGTGTCCTTGCGGGGGTGAGGGTGTGGCTCTTTTCAAAGGGGAACGCCTCCCCCTTCTCAAAGACTATCTCATAATCGTGAGGCATCTGCTTTTCACCGGTGTTATAGCGGAGCGCGTATGCGAGCCCGAGATGGCGGTCGATGATATCCCGCGTGCCGTACAGCGCAGCGCCCATTGCCACCGCCGAGAGTGGGCTGTGGTCATAGATGGCATTGTCCTCCCTCAGTGCCGGGAAGAGGTCGCCTATTTTGTCCTTGAAGGAGGGTATCTGAGACGACCCCCCGGTGAGGAGGACGGCCTCAATCATCTCTCTCTTTACGCCTATCTTCTCCGCCCTTCGCAGGACATTTGCAAATGCCCGGTCTATCGTTTTATAGAAATCGTGCTCCGCGAGGATATCCTCGAAATCATCACGCGTTAGCGTGCAGATATTCCTCCCCTCCCAGTCGCACGCCACCTCGGAGCTGTCTGAGAGAGCAATTTTTATCTCTTCAGCCTTTTCCAGGAGCGCCCTGCCCCGACCCGCAGCGGCGCCCTTCATCTTTTCCTCTATATACTCCGCCAGCCATGTATCGATATCGTGACCACCGAGTATCTTGGACCGGTCCGGTTTTGACACGATATGGATACCGTTTACATTGAGTCTGACTATCATGAGGTCCAGAGTACTCCCGCCAAAGTCGATAATGAGAACAATCTTGTCGCTCTCTTCGGCGACCTGATACCCTATCGCCGCGGCGAGGGGCTCCTCAAGAAAAACGACCTCCATCCCCCTCTTCGCTTTTTCTACGATCTCCCTGATGGCCTTCCGGTAGTCGTGGAATCCGACCGGCGCCGTTACATAGAGCCTGTCAATACGACTGGAAGTGAGAAAGGAGTACCATTGTGGAAGGGCTATCTCCCTCTTGAGGTGTTCGTAGAGGGAGTTGATGTAAATCTCCATATACCTTGCCCCCTCCTTCCGTCCCTCCAGGAGCATCTTCTTGAAATTGACTACCACATCCTCGCCGGTCGCCTCCAGGCCGATCATGCTGGTTTTGGGGACAAGGCGCGTCGGGATGACATGGACATCGCCATAGGTTTTGGAGATGGTGGAGAGAGAGAGCAATTCGGGTTGCTCACCCCTTTTTTTCCTCGCCACTACCGTGTTGGTGGCGCCCAGGTCTATGGAGATACAATCCTCCGCGGAGGCGTCCCTTTGCCGGAAAACCTCCTTCCCCTCATCCGCGAGAGGGGTATAGCCGGCCAGGAGCGGTTTCTCTATCTCATATCCATGATACTTCTCCTGGAGCTTCTCGAGGTGAGCGACAATCTTTTTCACGGCGTCCCGCAACTCCTTCGGCTGAATCCAGCGATGGGTGTACGGCTTCATGACCTCGATAAGACGGATATCGTTAAGGTCTTCACCGAACTTATTCAACTCCTTTGCAACCAGGAGGGCGTATTTTGTCCTCGTATATCTCTTCTTCGTTGACTCCTTTATCTTCTTCTCCTCTGCGACAAGGATGTAATCGATGACATCAACGAGCTCCAGGTCCTCCATTCTCTTTCTTACCGTGAAGAAGCTGAGTATCTGTTCTATCATCACCTTCAGGATGGGGAAGAA
>JBHHXU010000337.1:0-2248 GCA_046757185.1 Thermodesulfobacteriota bacterium | reverse complement strand
AACGGCGTCACATTCGTGTGCCGCGGAAAGTCTGAATAAATCAGACCTTCCTTAATTTTAATTTCTTTACTTATCCCAAAGTTTGAGTTGATCTACGGAGCTGTCACGTTTTGGCTGCCACTTTACCGATTGCCTTATCTGCTCTTCATTCAGTCCAACGGTGCTGTCACAGTATCCCCTCGCCCAGAAATGCCGCCCCCAGTATCGATTTTTCAATTTCAAACACGCATCAAACATCTTGATGGCGCTCTTCCCTTTAGAAACCTTATTAGCTCCGATATCAAAAGCTTAAGGGGAAACGACAACACCAGATGGATGTGGTGATTCTGTACACTCCCCTCTAATATCCCGATCTTCTTCCATTCGCACACTTGCTTGGCAATATCCCTTACAGAGTTGCCCACTTCACCCTTCATTATCCTGAACCGATACTGCGGACACCATGCGTTGACCAGAATCTCCTTGACATGGATACCAGTATCTAGTAAGATTTCAGCGCTTTTCACAATCCGATTGTTCCTCACCAAATACGTTTATTAATAGGTCCAACAATAATAAGGAGGGAATAGTAATTATGAAAAGGTACACCGTACGGCTCTTTCTCGCGACAGCCACCCTGACCGTCCTTGCCTCTCCAGTCCTTGCTGCAACTGAGGCTGCCGGCGGAGGAGGAGGGAGTGTCTCATTCTTTACCGCCGTGGCTATCGCTTCTGCGATCGGCATGGCAATCGCCGCCGCAGGCACCGGTCTTGGTCAAGGCAATGCGATAAGAGGAGCGGTCGAGGGTATCGCGCGGAATCCAGGGGCGTCGGGAAAGATCCTCTCCACACTGCTCATCGGTCTCGCAATGATTGAGTCTCTTGCCATCTATGCGCTGGTTATCGCACTCATACTCCTCTTCGCCAACCCGTTCATAAAGTTTCTCGGCTAGAAACGGACAGACCTTTTAAGAACGGATTCATTTCAATGCCGCATAAAAAAACCGCCACTTTTCAGTGGCGGTTTTTTTATCGACCGAAAGTCGTGAGACTTCCTGCTGTCTCTTTCCAAGGCTATTCTTCCTGTATCAACGAAACATAGGGAAAGATCTTAATGAAGATGATGAGGGCGAGGAGTGTTCCCGCAAGCCCGCCAAACACCAGTGATATCCCCGTCCAGTTTGCTACTATCGACTCACTCCCGTCCGTATAGACAGGGACGATCATCAGGTATCTGTTAAGCCAAATCCCCACACATATGAGTAGTGACACTACCGCCATGGACGACAGAGCGAGCTTTACCCGCTTCGTGAGGAGGGCAAGGAAGGGTACGATAAATAAGCCCATAATCATCGCGGCAAATATCCAGGTAAAGTACCCCTCCATCTGCCAGAAGAGGGGCTCCGTCAGGACGGGACGGTCACCGTACCAGGTGACGATATGCTGCGCCCAGAACATATAGACCCAGAGGAGGGTAAAACCCATGAGGAGCGTCGCCATGGAGTGAAGGTTGGTCTTCTCCATGACAATCCTTACAACAAGCGTCCTTTCGTCCCCCTCGTGGGTACGTGGAGAGAGGAAGATGAGAGAGAGAAGGTAGAGGAACGCCGCACAGGCGAAGAGGTTGCCTACCCAGAAGTAGGCGGGGAATATGACACTCTCCCAGTGGGGGATAATCATCATGCCGAAATCCCAGGCCAGATTCGTATTGGTAACGACATAGAAGAACATGACAAATCCGGCATACAGGTTGAGCCTCTTCTCCAAATCATAGCCGACCGACTTCTTGCTCTCCTCAATTCGGGCAAGACGGAAATAGAGGTAGCTCATCCCGTAGAAGAGGGCCATGGTGATAACCGCCCTCCAGAAGAAGAACTCCTTATCGAGCCACGGGCTGTCGTGATGGAATGCCCCTATCTCTACGTGAGCCGCCACCGGCTGCGCCCAGTAGAAGAGGAGGTCCGTCCCGCCGAAGTAGATGAGAAGAAAAAGGATAAAGGCCCACGGGATGGAGGAGAGGGTCAATATCTCACCGAGGCGCGAAAAGTACCTACCCCACTCGGACTTGGCTATCCGCATGATAGCCGAGAAGACGATCCCCGACTGTGCAATGCCGAGGTAGTAGACAAAGTTAACCGCAACCAGTGACCAGAGGGTGGTGGGGTCGGTGGTTGTCGCCAGGGTATAGAAGAAGGCAACAACGCTGTTCAAGATTATTGCTACCAGGACCCAGAAGAACACGAGAAACTCCTTTGTTTCTTTATGAAACT
>JBHHXU010000336.1:0-2257 GCA_046757185.1 Thermodesulfobacteriota bacterium | reverse complement strand
CGACGGCGATGATGAGGTAAAGGAGAAATACAGGGATATCGTCGATGACCTCCTGCTCATGGACGAACTCTCCCGCAGGCTGAAGGAGAGGAGGGGCAGGGCGGGAAGCATCGACTTCGATCTCCCCGAGCCGCAGGTGATTATCGATATTGAGGGGAGAATAGAAGACATCGTCAGGTCTGAGCAAAACAGGGCACATCAGGTGATTGAGGAGTTCATGCTCGCCGCAAACAGGGCAGTCGCCCTCCGCATGGGAACAGTGCCTTTCCTCTACAGGGTCCACGACGAACCTGATAATGAGACGGTAAAAGATTTTCTGGCATTTGTACACAACTTCGGGTATAAGCTCAAGAAGAGAAAGATTGGTACACCCCTCTTCCAGGACATCCTGGAAAAGGCAAAGGGGAGACCCGAGGAGAGGCTCATCAACCACCTCCTCCTGCGATCGATGAAGAGGGCACTCTATTCGGAGGAGAATAGGGGACACTTCGGTCTGGCATTCGACCACTATACTCACTTCACCTCACCCATCAGGAGATACCCCGACCTGGTGGTTCACCGGCTTCTCAAGAGGATGATACAGGGGAGGTACGGTATAAAGGAGAGGATGAGGTGGAAGTCCCTCCTCCCCCAGATTGCCGAGCAGAGCTCAGACAGGGAGAGAGTTGCAATGGAGGCAGAACGGGAGGTCGTTGATCTTAAAAAGGCACAGTTCATGTGCGACAAGGTCGGGGAGCAATACAGCGGCCTCATATCGGGGGTTACCAGCTTTGGCCTCTTCGTAGAGCTTGAAGAGTACTTCGTGGAAGGGCTGGTCCATATATCGAACCTCAAGGATGACTATTACACCTTTGTGGAGGAGCACTACTCCCTTATCGGTGAAGGGACAGGAAAGCGATACCGGATTGGCGACAGGGTACAGGTGGAGATTACGGGGGTTGATATGGGGAAGCGCCGGATCGCAATGGAAATAATTGAAGAGTGTTCCTCCCGTGGAGAGAGGGCAGGTCAAATCCACAGGGGCGGTAGAAAAGGGAGGAGGAAAGGGAAGAGGGAATATAGATGAGATTCTATCTCGGCTATAGAAACATAAAGAGGCTCCGCCAGATAGTTGCCGTCCTCATCAGGCACGGCTTCTACCCCCTCCTGGAGCGGATCCACCTGACCAGGGTCATCTCCGTGTCCAAAAGGTTGCAGGGGAAGAAGGCCATGCGCAAGGGGGAAGCCCTCCCCGATGCAGTACGGCTGCGACAGGCCCTCGAGGAGCTCGGTCCAAGCTTCATAAAGATCGGCCAGGTGCTCTCAACCAGGGCGGATCTCCTCCCCGATGACTATGTCAAAGAGCTCTTGAAGCTCCAGGACAGGGTTCCCCCCTTCGATTTCGAAGAGGTTGTTCAGATCGTAGAGGGAGAGCTTAAGGCCCCCCTGGGAGAGCTTTTCCAGAAAATCGAGGAGGAGCCCATTGCCGCAGCCTCCATCGCACAGGTCCACCGGGCCGTGACAAAGGACGGCAAAGAGGCGGTTGTCAAGGTACAGAGACCCAGGATCGACGGGATTATCGCAACCGATATTGCCGTCGTCCTCTATATCGCGCGTCTCATGGAGAAGTACATACCCGAGAGCCGCCTCTACGGCCCCGTCGATATGGTTGATGAGTTCTCACGGACCATAAATAAGGAGATGGACTTCACCCTCGAGGGGAGCTATACGGAAAAGTTTAGGAAAGAGTTCGAAGACGACCCGAGGGTACTCGTTCCTGAGATCTACTGGGACCTCACCAGTGCGAAGGTGCTGACCATGGAGAGGGTCAAAGGGATCAAGATAAGTAACGTCGCACGGCTCCGTAATGAGGGGATCGATACGGAGGAGATAGCACGCCTCGTGGCGGACCTCTTTTTCAGGCAGGTTTTCGAGATCGCCACCTTTCACGGTGACCTCCATTCAGGGAACATCTTCGTTCTCGGCCCCGACAGGATCGCCTATGTCGACTTCGGGATTGTGGGCAGGGTCGAAAAGGAGATGATGGAGAACCTTGCCGACATCTTAATCGGCATCGTGAAGGAGGATTATGAACTTCTCACCAAAGTCTATATGAAGATGGGGATGGTACCGGAGGATATCGACGTTGCCGCTTTCAGGCGTGAGTATTACGACCTCCTCCTCCACTACTTCGGAAGACCCCTTAAGAGCGCAAAGTTCGGAGAGCTCCTCGTCGACTACATAAAGCTCGCTTCGAGGTACAAGATCAAGCTCCCCC
>JBHHXU010000335.1:0-2264 GCA_046757185.1 Thermodesulfobacteriota bacterium | reverse complement strand
ATTCCTCAAGGAATTTCCTAAAGCCCTGAAGGATATAAGGGGGGACGGGTATGATGTAGAACTCCTCTACCTTGAGGCCGCCGATGAGGCCCTCATCAGGAGGTTCAGCGAGACCAGGAGAAAGCACCCCCTTGCCCCGCAGGAGAGTCCTATTGAGGGGATTAATCGTGAACGGGCTCTCCTGAAGGATATGAAGGAGAATGCTGATCAGATTATAGACACGACCAATTTTAATGTCCATCAGTTGAAGGAGACAATTAAGGAGCACTTTTCGCTGCAGACAACAGGTGCGGAGATGACCATCAATCTGCTCTCTTTCGGCTACCGTTACGGCGTACCGAATGATGCGGACATTGTAATAGATGTGAGGTTCATTCCCAATCCGTATTTTATAGACGAACTGAGAGACGTTGATGGAAGGGATAAGATGATATATAATTTCGTTAATGAAAAGCAGGAGACAGAGGGGTTCATTGAGCGGTTTATGGCCCTCATCGATTATCTCATACCCCTCTACCAGCGGGAGGGGAAATCGTATCTGACCATTGCAATAGGATGTACGGGAGGAAAGCACCGGTCAGTGTCGATTGTGGATATGATTGCCGAGAAAATCCAATCCAACAGGTGTACCCTCAGGAAGAGCAATAGAGATGTAGACAGGCCATAGGTTGCCGCCTGCTACCTCTGTCTCTCCGGCAACCTTCTTGAATCCCCGTTTGAGTGTTATGTCATATAATGTTAAAATATCCCGCAATGACCCATCACCGGCTAAGCGGCACAAGTTGGATGAGTGGAGAAAACAACCTCTCTATTATAGGAAGAGGAGGCTGTCATGGTCGGCGTTCTAATATTTACTCATGGTCAATTTGCTGATATTCTCATAAGCACGGCTGAAGAGATTGTGGGGCCCATTGAAAATATAAGGGCTGTAAGTGTCAATAAGGAGGATAATCTGGAGAAAATCAAGAGCGTTGTCTCGAAGGTAATGAAGGAGGTAGACCAGGGCGATGGGGTGATAATGCTTACCGATATGTTCGGCGGGACACCCTCCAATATAGGGCTCTCCTTTCTCAGGCAGGGGGAGGTTGAGATTATTACAGGAGTAAACCTTCCGATCCTCCTCAAGCTCGCCAGGGAAAGGGAGAGGAAAAAGCTCCCCGAACTGGTCAAAGTATTGAAGAAAAAGGGGAGGGACAGCATCGTACTCGCGAGTGAGACGCTCGACGTCAAGTCGTAGGTATTCCCTCTCTACCGGGGGAGAGGGTAGGCGGCGGTGTTGGAGATGAGTGTGGCAAGGGAGTTGTGATTTTTTATGATTGTTCTTGTCAGGGTTGATGACCGCCTGGTCCACGGCCAGGTGATGGAGGCGTGGGTGCCTTTTTTTAAGGCCAACAGTATCATTGTCGCCTCCGACGAGGCGGCGAAGAGCAGCTTCCAGAAACAGGCCATCGAGTCGTGCGCCCACAGCGACCTCATTGTGAAGGTTGCTGAGGCGAGGGATGCCATCCATGATATATGTGAGGGTCGATACGACACATGCAGGGTGATCGTTCTTGTGAGCGGACTCAGAGACGCCATGAGGCTCTATGAGGGAGGCGTCCCCTTCACTGCGATAAATATCGGGAACCTCCACCACAACGGCGAAGCCAGGATGATTACCAGGTCCGTCTATTTCAATAAAGAGGATGAAGAGATCATTAATAGGTTCAGGGAACTCGGTATAGAGATTGAGATACAGGCGGTGCCCCATGAGAATGCTGTATCATATACAGGTGAGTAAACAGTGGTGACCGATCTCCTCTGGCACTCATTTGTTGCCTCATTCGTGGGGAGCGGTCTCTCCCTCGACAGGAAGGTGGCCTTCCAGGTAATGGTGTCGCGCCCTCTCGTTGTGGCGACCGTTATCGGGTTCCTCCTCGGTAGTACCACAGGAGGACTCTCTGTAGGACTCTTTTTTGAACTTCTCTTTGTCGGCGACCTTCCCATAGGAGGGTACCTCCCTTCACACGAAACGGCAATTACGGTCGTCTGCACCGCGATTTCACTTTTTTGCAGCACCCTGTTCGGTCTGGGGAGCGATATCTTTCCAATGATAACCTTATCAACGCTGCTCGTTATCCCTCTGGGCTTTGTCTTTAACGGGGCGGATAGAGTGGCCAGGGGATACAACGCGAGGTTCTTTTACGATGCCGAAGAGAGGATGGTGCGTGATTACAGGATAGGCCTAAGAAAAAACTTTGAGGGAATTCTCTCTCTATTCGTTG
>JBHHXU010000334.1:0-2268 GCA_046757185.1 Thermodesulfobacteriota bacterium | reverse complement strand
GTCTTTGATGACCTCAACACCTTTGAGAGTATCCGGGTATTTGAAAAGGGGATCTCTTACGACAGGGATGTCGATAGCTACGGGGAATTCAGGTACCTCATGCGAGACGGTGACATCATCAGCCCGAAGATAGTCCAGAGGGAACCACTGAAGAACCTCTGCAACCACTTTCTCAACTGCATCAGGGAGGGCAAAGCACCACTGACAGGTGGCAGGCAGGGGACAAATGTTGTTAAGGTACTCATCGCTATTGATGAGTCTATGAATAAGAGGGGGGCAGTCGTTGAAATCAGGTAAGATCAGGATAGGAGCCGGCGCCAATATCGATCAAGGCACCGTCCTCGCCTACCTGAGCGGACGTGCCCCGGATCTCGATACGCTGTCGATCGGGGAAAATGCCACCGTAAGGACGGGTACCACCATATACGCCGGCACTGTCATCGGCGATAACCTTGAAACGGGGCACAATGTGGTCATAAGGGAGGAAAACAGGATAGGCAACGATCTGGAGATATGGAGCAACTCCATTATCGACTACGGCTGCGTTATCGGCAACAACGTGTTGATACACAACCTCGTCTATATCGCCCAGCATACCATCATTGAAAACAACGTCTTCCTCGCACCAGGAGCCATGATAGCGAATGACAAGTATCCCATAAACAAAGCAGGGCTTAAGGGTCCTACGATACGGGGCGGCTCAGTGATAGGAATGAACGCCACCATTATGCCGGGTATTGTCATCGGTGAAAACGCCGTCATCGGAAGTGGAAGTGTCGTCACCCGCGACGTGCTTGCCAACTCCGTTGTATGCGGCATTCCGGCCAGGCGTATCGGAATGAAGGAGGACGTTTACTCACGAGAGCAATAAGAAGGGAAGGTCTGATTTATTCGGATCTTCCGCGACACAGGTCTGTGCCGCCATTTTTTATGGTAGTAAGCTATTGAAAATGTGAGAAAAGGAAAAATCGCACTTACTCCTTTTCGTCTCTGAATAGTTCAGGGATAAATTATTCGGAGGTTCCGAAGATGATTCCCCTGGTTGATTTGAGAAAACAGTTCCTCACGATTGAGAGTGATCTGCGCCACGAATTGGAGCATCTCTTTACAACGTGCCACTTCATCCTCGGCGAGGAGGTGGAGAGGTTTGAGGATGCCTTTGCTCACTACCTCGGAGCGAGGTTCGTCATCGGCATGGGAAGCGGCACGGAAGCACTTCACCTCGCACTTTGTGAAGCAGACATTGGGGATGGGGATGAGGTGCTCGTCCCCGCCAACAGTTTCATAGCAACCGCACTGGCCGTGACCCACACAGGCGCCACACCGGTATTCGTTGACATCGATGAGGAATCGTACAACATCGATTGCGGCCAGATTGAAGAAAAGATAACCAGACGCACAAAGGCTATCATGCCCGTTCACCTCTACGGCCAGGCCGCCGACATGGATGGGGTTATGGCAATTGCCGCCCGCCACCACCTCCATATCATCGAGGATGCCTGCCAGGTACACGGAGCGCGGTACATGGGGAAGAGGGTCGGTACCATGGGGAGGAGCGGCTGTTTTAGCTTCTACCCGGGCAAAAATTTAGGGGCATACGGTGATGGAGGCGCCATTGCAACAAACAGTGAAGAGGTTGCCGCAAAACTCAAAGCCCTCAGAAATTACGGACAGCAAGAGAAGTACCGGCACGATATTATCGGCTTTAACAGCAGGCTCGATGCAATGCAGGCGGTCGTGTTGCGGGTAAAACTGCAACGCCTCGATGAGTGGAACAGACAACGTCAGGATGCCGCAGACCTCTATGCACAGCTCCTGGCAGGCAGAGTCAGAACACCGGCCGTCCTCGATCATCGCGATCATGTCTTCCATATCTACCCGATCAGGGTAAGAGAAAGAGACCGGATGCTCTCTGCGCTTCACCATGCCGGAATCGGCGCCGCTATTCACTATCCCATCCCCCTCCACCTCCAAAAGTGCTATCTCGGACTCGGCCATAGGAAGGGGGATTTCCCCGTTACGGAAGGGGTGTCTGAAGAACTGCTCTCCCTTCCCCTCTACCCGGAGATAGAAGAGGACGAAATCCGCCACGTCTCTAAAACACTGCTCGGCAGCCTGGATGCACAACAGTTATGACGCGTCGTACTACAACCAGCCTCACCGATTCCTCCGATTCAGGGCCGAGAATCAAGAAGCCCTCGAACTCGCGGATACTCGTCATTCTCCCTGCCTACAATGAAGCAGGGAAGATCGGCAGGGTCGTTTCAG
>JBHHXU010000333.1:0-2270 GCA_046757185.1 Thermodesulfobacteriota bacterium | reverse complement strand
GAACCGTACCCAGAGAGAGGCTCTGGTCGGTGCAGACACCACAGGCGTTCAGAGCGGAGATGCTCAGGGAGGCTCACCGGAAGGCCATTGAAGACAACTTCCACGGTACCGACGATGCCACCCTTGTTGAGAGGCTGGGCCATACCGTCTCCGTTGTCGAGGGCTCCTACGAGAATATCAAGATAACAACACCCGAAGATCTGCTCGTCGGAGAGGCGATACTCGAAGGGAGGGCAGGGGAAGGGGCGGGCCTGTCGTCGGCCTCATCTCTCTGACCCCCGAATAATAATGGTGACGATATATGCGTGTCGGTTTTGGTTACGATGTCCATAAGTTCGCGGAGGGGAGAAAACTTGTCCTTGGAGGCGTCGATATCCCGTTCCGGTACGGCCTCTCAGGCCACTCCGACGCCGATGTTCTCCTCCACGCCGTCTGCGACGCCCTCCTCGGCGCGATGGGGGAGGGGGATATAGGCAGGCACTTCCCCGACACCGATCCCCGCTATAAAGGCATCGCCAGTATCGAGCTCCTCGACCATGTCTACCGGCTCCTTACAACGAAGGGGTTTCGTGTCGTCAATATCGATTCCACCATCGTGGCCCAGACCCCCCGCCTTGCGGGGTATCTCCCTGACATGGCAGCCAACACAGCCGGAACTCTCAGTTGTGCCGATTCACAGGTAAACATAAAGGCGACGACGACGGAGGGGCTCGGCTTTACCGGAAGGGAGGAGGGTATCGCCGCCAATGCGGTCGTCCTGATCGAAGAGGATGAGCAGTGACGGCGCCCTAACCGCACCTGACGAATTACTGACGAGAGACAACCGGCCATTGAGAGGTATTCCGTGGCAACCTTTCTAAAAACCATCCCTACTCTTCTTTTCCTCCTTGCAAGCTTCTTACCCATCACCACCGCCCCTGTCTTCGCCGATGATGAGGCCCGTTTTACCCGCCAGCGCAACCGGATGGTGGAGAGGGATATAGAGGCAAGGGGTATAAGTGACAAGAAGGTTCTCACCGCGATGAGGGAGGTCAAGAGACACCTCTTCGTTCCCGCCTCCGTCAGGAGCGTCAGCTACTCGGACCACCCCCTTCCCATCGGCGAGGGGCAGACCATATCCCAACCCTACATTGTCGCCCTCATGACGGAACATCTCCGCCTCAAGGGGGGAGAGAGGGTCCTTGAGATCGGGACCGGCTCAGGGTATCAGGCGGCCGTCCTTGCCCACATCGGGACAGAGGTGAGAACGATAGAGATAAGGGAGCGGCTGGCAGAGACTGCCGATCGACGCCTCCACGAGCTTGGGTATAACAACGTCAAGGTGAAGTATGGGGACGGCTACTTTGGATGGGAGGAGGAGGGGCCCTTCGACGCCATCATCGTGACGGCGGCGGCAAACCACATACCGCCTCCCCTCATAAGGCAGCTCAAGGAGGGGGGGAGACTTATCATCCCCGTGGGGAGCACCACCTACTACCAGACCCTCACACTAGCAACGAAGAGAGAGGGTAAGCTTGACGTCCGGCACATCAGCGGGGTCGTCTTTGTCCCCATGGTCGGCAGGATGCTCGAGGGGAGGAGCCCTTAGCCCGCTTTATTTATTCACCCCCGGCGGTATTTCCCAAGCGCACAAGCGCAAGCCATGCAATCAGGTAGAAGAGGGCCGACAATGTCTGAACGGCCTGAAAGCCGCTCACCAGCGCCACCATCATGGCAAGGGTCGAACTCACGACCGAAAAGGAGCCGTTGATGCACCACGCCCATGGGATGAGATCGCCCCTTTTCTCGGACAGGATGGAGATCCCCGCGGGAAAGGGAATGCCCATGGCGGCGCCGAGGGGAAAGAGGGTGAGGAATGTCGCCACATACCTTGATGCCAACCCCATGCCGCTCATCCCATCAACCAGACCCCCGAGGATAAGGAGATAGGCAACGATGAGGAGGGGGAGTGTGAGGAGGACATGTCGGGAACACCTCTCTATCACCCTGAAATATCCCGACAGGTAGCTCCCGACCCCCGTCGAGATGAGGAGGGTGAAAAGGACGGCGGATATGGCGTAGATCGGCTCTCCGAGGAGGGGGATCATCCTCTGGATGAGGACGATCTCCATGAACATGAACCCCAGCCCTATGGAGGAGAAGTAGATGATGGTGGTAACGAAGGTTCCCCTGCGGGCGCCCCTCCCCTTCACCCGCAGGAGGGGCGCCATAATGAGGATGGGCATCGCCACCGCCGAGATGATTCGAGATCGGAAGGCGAGTCATTCCTT
>JBHHXU010000332.1:0-2277 GCA_046757185.1 Thermodesulfobacteriota bacterium | reverse complement strand
CCAAAAGTGTTCCCTAATTACTGAGGATGTACAAATGTCCGGTTTTATAACAAATGATCTCCTCTTTTTTTAAGGGAAAGTCCCTGAGGGTGTAGTCCGAAGAAATTTTCCCTCGTGATCGGATAGATCGTATCCACATCTAAGCCACCCTCTTTACTTCCTTAAGCTTACCCTCTCGATCATAGGCGGCAATCTTCCCGGCCCCGTGAAAGAGAGGGAGGGCCCGTCCGTACAACGATAGACACGAACCTTCGCCTTCATGTTAATGCTACCGGTATATATCTTTCGGGATTCGTACTACTTTTCTCTCAAACCGGACGCAGTTGTTGGCGCCGACCGTACATTCATACTGCTCACCCTGTCTGCGTGCGGCGCACAGGCAGAAAAGTATGTCGTCAAGATAGCACTGAGGAGGGTAACAAAGACGCCTCCTTCGAGTGCGGCTGAATGAGAGAACACAGCATTGAGGGCAGGCAGGTATTGGAGGTAACTTTGACAAATAGATACTAAATATGCTATATTATATAAAAATTTATCACAAATTATATGCCTAATCTGAGGTTATGTAATGCTAAGAACCGACCCCGGTCTCATCCTGACAGCTCTCCTTACCGTCCTTTTCCTTTCAACGCAGGCCTCAGCCGCATACGGATTTTATACTATCCAGACGGGGACCTATGACTACCGCCCCTATGCTGTGGAACAACTTTCGTTCATAAGGGATAATCTTAAAGGGCACGACCTTACCTATCTGAGAGTTGTCGAGTTCCGTAAACTCTTCGCCGTACGTGCGGGGAGGTTTTCAGACCGAGCCGCTGCGAATCGATACCTCTCGCCGCTACGAACACTCTACCCCGATGCCTTTATTCTCTCCGTTAAACATGAGAGGGTCTCCTACGCTCTGAAGGATCCCACTCCCGCCCCTCCACCCCGGAAGGAGGATATCCCCGGCAAAGACCCCGCGACGATCCATGAGAAGGCAAAGGAATTAAGCAGGAGGGGTGAGTACAGGAGGGCACTCTCACTCCTCTCCCCCTTTGTCTCAGATCCCATGCGGTATCCTGCCATCGTCTCCGACTATATCGTCCTCCTCATATGGGAGGGGAGAGAGGGGAAGGCGATACGGCTCTACGAGTCTCTCCCACCCCCCTTTCCGCGCCGCATCTACCTCCTGGAAAATATGGGGAGGGCCTACTACGACGAGGGTGCATTCAAGGATGCCTCCCGCCTCTATCAGGCGGCTCTTGCTCAGGACCCCTCCGATCTGGAGGCCCGGAAGGGCATCATATACAGTGCCATAAAGATGGGCAAATGGCCTTTGGCCGCCAAACACCTTGAGGTGCTTCTCACGCGCCACCCCAGCCCCGTCTCCGCGGCCAGTGAGGTGGCTGGCGTCCTTCTCTCCAGCGGGCTCTATGGTGAAACACTCGATCTCTACAGGATCATCGACAAGAGGGGTGATGCAACGGGTGAGGAGGGTTTCAGAGCACGGGACAACCTGCTTGCATCGCTCCCTGAAGCAACAAGAGAGACGATGATTACCGCACTCCTTGAAAAGGCGAAGGATGAAGGGCGTGATGCCGTGGCCGACTACATCCTCCTTCTCATACTGAACAGGGAGTACGAGAAAGCCGTCGCCTATCTTGAAGAGAGGGAACTCGATCCTTCATCCCTGGCTGACAACATGACCGCCCAGATCGCCTGGGCCTACTTCAAGACGGGTGATACCGAGAGGGCGAAGGAGTACTATCGGGATATCCTCTCCTCACGGCCGGACTATCTCCGTGCAGAGCTGGGTCTCGCCTACTGTTTCGCCGTGGAGGGCAATGACGACGGGGCAATGGAGATTCTGGACAGGCTTGCGGCAACCGAACCAGGGAGTGTTGAGGTCCGTTTTGCACGTGCCTTTGCGCACGAGAGGACGGGAAGGCTCTGGGAGACCATCAAGGAGTACGACCACATTACTACCCTCTCCCCGGATGATCCCACCGCCAGGCGTCTCAAGCTTCAGGCCATGTCCGACCTGGGGATGACCACACAGGCCATCGAGGCTGCCTCCCGTGAACTTCCTCACGACCGGGATCTGATAGACAACCTGCGAGGCGACCAGGCGATTGACCACCTCTACTGGGACGAAACGGATAAGGCGCTCGATATACTCAGGGCGCTCATGAAGGACGAAGACAACATGAGGGCCCGATTCGATACTATTGCCGCCCTCATAAGGAACGGTAACGGCGAGGAGGCATTAGAGGAATACGAGGAGCTTCTCGATGA
>JBHHXU010000331.1:0-2278 GCA_046757185.1 Thermodesulfobacteriota bacterium | reverse complement strand
TCTGCGGGGTGAGGGAGGTCAGGGAGGGAACCCTCTACGCCCTCGACTACGGGAAGCTCATCGCCCAGCATATCGACCCCATAGAAAAAAAGCCCTTCTTTCACTTCCAGCCCGGTACCGCCTCCTACTCCATAGCAACTGCCGGATGCAACTTCAGGTGTCTCCACTGCCAGAACTACGAGATATCCCAGATGCCGAAGGACAGCAAGAGGATCCTGGGAGAGTATGTCACCGCCGAAGATGTGGTAGAGGCGGTGGCGAGCACAGGGTGCAGGAGTATCGCCTACACCTACACGGAACCGACCATCTTCTTCGAGTTCGCCTACGACTGCATGAAGCTCGCGAAGGAGCGTGGCATCCGGAACGTCTTCGTCACCAACGGCTACATGACGAGGGAGTGTCTCGACGAGCTCAAGGGTCTCCTCGACGGGGCGAATGTGGATGTCAAGGCATTCACCGAGGGGTTCTATAAACGGGTTTGCGGCGCGAAGCTCGCCCCCGTCCTCGAGTCGGTAGAGTATATGAAGGAGCTTGGCATATGGGTGGAGGTTACTACCCTCGTCATACCCACCAAAAACGATTCCGAAGAGGAGCTGCGGGAGATCGCCCGGTGGTTATACAAGACGGACAGGAGGATACCGTGGCACATAAGCGCCTTCTACCCCACCTACAAGATGAACAACCTCCCGAGGACACCCGTCTCCACCCTCGACCGGGCGAGGGAGATCGGTCTCGAAGAGGGACTGAGGTACGTCTATACGGGCAACATCCCCGGCGACCCCGGTGAGTCCACCTACTGTTACAACTGCAAGGAGCGGATTATTCACCGGTACGGCTTCACCGTCCACGAAAACCTCGTTAGGGACGGGAAGTGCCCTCATTGCGGGGCCGAAATTGACGGTGTAGAGATGAGCGGAGGCGCCTGAGGCAGATCCGCCAGGTTGCGGTAACAATAACCATGTCCAGAGAACTCGACCGCGTCTTACACTATCACGAGCAGACAAAGCACAGCTTCAACGCCTTTGCCCGTGGGCCCGACTACCTCGACTGGGCGACCCAGCCCGACCCCTTCCGGCGCTATGACGGGGCACGCCTTTTACATCTCGACCACATCCCTCCTGATGAGGGGCCGTCATATGACGAGGCCTTTTCCAGAGGTTCGATAACACCGGCGCCGTTCAACAGGCGTACCGTATCGCAACTCTTCTACGACTCCCTCGCTCTCTCGGCGTGGAAGCAGGCGGGGCCGACCCGATGGTCGCTCAGGGTTAACCCGTCGAGCGGGAACCTTCACCCCACCGAGGGGTATCTCATCTGCGGGCCGATTGAAGGGCTCTGCGAAGCTCCGACGGTCTGCCACTATGTGCCGAAGGAGCACAGTCTGGAGGTGCGCGCAGAGTTTCCTATCGCCACCTGGAACGTGATGAGCGCCGGATTACCGCAAGGGGCCTTTTTTATCGGACTCACCTCCATCCACTGGCGGGAGGCGTGGAAGTACGGAGAGCGTGCCTACCGATACTGCCAGCTCGATGTGGGACATGCGATAGCTGCCGTTGCCGTTGCCGCCTCCGGGATGGGGTGGCAGGCAACTCTCCTTGACGGCATAGGGAGCGAACAACTGGTGCACCTCTTCGGTATCTCTGCTCCGGAGGATGCAGAGGCCGAACACCCCGACTGCCTCCTTGCGATCTATCCGAGCAGTGAGAGGCTGAATGATTTCGAACTGCCGGGGGAAATCACCGACACCTTTTCTGCCCTCTCATGGAACGGCTCGCCGAACCGTCTGAGTCCCGACCATCGAGAGTGGGAAATTATCGATGATGTGGCGGAGGCCGCCCGAAAACCACCAACAAGGGGAATCTATGAACGACCCCCGCAACAGGCAGAACTTATCCGTACCGATCAAGGAACACTTCCCCTCCGAAGGATCATACACCAGCGACGGAGCGCCCAGGCGATGGACGGCCGGACGGCACTCTCACGGGACACCTTTTACAGGATACTCCAGAAGAGCATTGCCGGCCCGGAACGGGCACCCTTCACCACCCTCCCGTGGCAGCCATCGGTACACCTCGTGCTCTTCGTTCACCGTGTCACCGGTCTCGATCCCGGTCTCTACCTCCTCGTCCGCAATACAGAGCAGGATGAGATGCTCCGGTCGGAAATGAATCCCAAATTCTTGTGGAAACAACCCGAAGGAACTCCACCCGGCATGAAGCTCTTTCTTCTCGCAGGCGGCGACCTGTGCCTTGAGGTCGGCGACGTTCGTATCCGGACT
>JBHHXU010000330.1:0-2281 GCA_046757185.1 Thermodesulfobacteriota bacterium | reverse complement strand
AAGAGCCTTCTGAAGCCCCTCTGCCCCGCCCCGCTCAATCCACCTGGTCAGCTCCGCGCCTACCCTGCTCTCCCGGTGGAGGAGTACCTGATTAACCTTCTTCATGATTGTTTTTCCTGTGTGCGACATCGGGGAAGAGGAGGGGGCTCTTCCCCTCCATCGACATCCCTGTGTGTGTCAGCTCCCTGCGCATCCGCCGCACGTGCTCTATGGAGATCTTTTTGTGCCCCCTCCCGTATATCCGCTCCGTGGCGCTCATCCCTGCCCGTCGTCCGTAACTGATTATCTCAAGGAGGGCATTTCCCATGATGCGGTTTCGACCATGGATCCCCCCGCTCACCTCTCCGGCGCAGTAGAGACCGGCAATGGCCGTCTTGCACTGCTCATCGATCCTCACGCCGCCGTTCTGGTAGTGGAGTGTCGGATAGATCAGGAGGGGGTCGCTGCACGGGTCGAGATTCCTCTTCTTGCACCTCATGTAGAGCTTGGGAAACCGGTTCTCCAGGATGCCGGGCGTCTCCCTCTCAAGGGACGGTGTGTCGAGGAGCACTCCGAGACTGTTCTCATCAATCTCCACCCCCCTTCCCTCCGCGCACTCCCTCAGGATGGCGGCCGTCACGTGGTCCCGCGACTTCAACTCATCGACGAAGCGCTCCCCCAGGCCGTTCAGGATACGTGTTCCCGCAGACCGTATCCCCTCGGTAACGAGGAACCCTCTCAGATAGCTGGGGTAGGCAATGCCCGTTGGATGATACTGGAAGGTATCGAGGTCACGGAGCCTTGCCCCGATCCGGTAGGCCAGCACCAGGCCGTCTCCCGTCGCCCCGAAGTGATTCGATGTCGGGAAATCGTCAAGATGGAGGCGCCCGATCCCCCCGGTGGCGAGGATTACACTCCTCGCGTTGATGAGGGTGTAGCTCTTTTCGTCCAGTGAATAGAGGGCCGCTCCCGCGCAGTGCCCCTCCTCGTTGGAGAGCAGTTCGACGGCGGGATGGTACTCCATGACCCGTATCTTACCGTTACTGTTGAATACCGATTCGCGGAGGACCCGCATCATCTCAAGGCCCGTATAGTCCCCGCAGTAGACGACCCTGTCGGCGGTGGTCCCCCCCGCCCTTCGCATAAGGAGGTCGCCAAACTGGTTCTGGTCGAAGTGCATGCCGTGCTTAATGAGCCACCGTACAACGTCGGGTCCGTCCATGGCAAGCTGGGCTACTAGCCTCTTGTCGGCGGCATTGTGACCACCCTTTACTGTATCCTCATAGTGGCTCTGAGGCGAATCGTCCTTTTCAATAGAGGCCTGAAGCCCACCCTCCGCCATGACCGTATTGCTTACGCCAAAACCGAGCTTTGTCGCCAGAATGACCCTGGCCCCCCGCTCCGCGGCAATCAGCGCCGCCGCGCACCCGGCCCCTCCACCGCCGATAACCAGGACGTCGGTCTCACACACGGTCGCCCCGGCCAGATCGGCGTCATCGATAACGGAGTCTGCTTGGAGCAGTTCGGCGAGTTGGCGATGGCATTTATCCCCACGGTTGACCCCCACCCGCAGCTCGGTGAAACTCTCCTCACTGGAATCGGGATGGTAGCGGCGCAGCAACTCCCCAGCGTCCGTCTCCTTCAGAGCAGCCGCCTCACCCCGTTTTGCACGGTAGTTTTTAAGGGCCTCGTTAAGTGGAATGCCTCTACTCATTGAGAGTTACTCTCCCTCTTCGATAACAACGGTAACCTCCCCTTTACGTATCTCTTCGAGGCGGTTAATCAGGTTTGAGGGGCGGATATGGAAGTAGGCTGTAACGCGGCGGCAGAAGAGGCCAACATGGTTCGGCGTAATCCGTTCCGGGCAGGCGGTCAGACAGAGGCCGCACATGATGCACTGAAGGAAGAGTTCACTCGCCTCCATGAACTTCCCCTCCACCGCGAGGTTGACGACTTTCTCCACCTCTATCCCCTTGGGACACGACTTGTTACAGCCGCCGCAGTGCCTGCAATGGGCCGCCTCCGGGAAGGCACGGTGAAAATAGCCTTGAGCCTCCCATGAACTATCTATCTCCTGAAGCTGGTAGGTGTGGTGGTTCGGCGCGGGAAAGACGAGGAATATGACCTCCATACCCTCCTCGACTAGCGTCTGGCAGCCGAGCTCCATGGAGATCGCCCTCTCATCGGCCTTTCGCACCATGATCTTGCAGACACCGCACACACCCTCGAGACACCCCACGCCGTGGAGCATGGTGTCCCCCGAATACCATAGGGCCTGGATAGCCGTCATCGTGTGGGGAAG
>JBHHXU010000329.1:0-2283 GCA_046757185.1 Thermodesulfobacteriota bacterium | reverse complement strand
ATAAACAAGCTTGTAACCAGTTGAATTTATTCGGTTAACATTTGGACACTACTGGCATTATTAATGGAATGACATGGAACAGAAGGCGCTGATTTTTGACATAAAGAGGGACTGTAGTGAGGATGGACCCGGCATCAGAACCACGGTCTTTTTCAAAGGGTGCCCCCTCTCCTGCGTCTGGTGCCACAATCCTGAAGGTCAGGAAAAAAAGCCGGAGCTCTCGTTCAGGGCTGAAGCATGCCGTCCATCCGAGTGTGGGGCGCCCTGCGTTGAGGTCTGTGAAACCGGATGCCTCAATCTGAATAGCACCCTCCGCGTTGACCATTCAGCCTGCACACGGTGTGACCGTTGTTTCGATCTCTGTCCCACCAGTGCCCTTGAGCCGGCAGGCTACCGGATTACCGTGCAGGAGCTCCTCTACAGGGTTGTAATCGACAGGCCCTTTTACCGGTCAACAGGAGGAGGTGTTACCCTCTCCGGTGGCGAAGCAACCATGCAGATGGAGTTTATCCACAGCTTTTTATGGGGGCTGAAACAGGAGGGTATTCATACGGCGCTGGAGACGTGCGGATTCTTCGACATGGAAACCTTTCGGGATAAAGTCCTTCCTTTTCTGGACCTGATCTATTACGATCTCAAGCTCATCGACGATGAGGCGAGCCGCCGGCACACCGGGCGCTCCAACAGGCTCATCCTTGAGAACTTCATCACCCTGATACGAGAGGCGAATATCCCCATCGTTCCCCGTATTCCCCTCGTACCCGATATTACCGCCACGAGAGATAACCTCACTGGCCTGGCACACTTCCTCAGACGGCATGGGGTGGATACCTGTTCTCTCATGCCGTATAACCCGCTCTGGCACGATAAGGCAAAGCGGCTTGGCCTGACGCCCGGCTATCAGCACACCTCTTTTATGAACATGGAGAGCGAAAGTGAGTGTGCCGACTATTTTTATGACCTTCAGGCCTCAACTGTTAAATGATATACCTTTACCTCTATTGCACATCTCTACACATTCAACAAATAAGAAAGGGCATCCAATGGCAAACTTTAATGAAGCATTTATAAAAACAGCGGCACATGAAGGCGGGTATGTCAATGATCCTGACGATGCCGGCGGAGAAACCTACAAGGGTGTAGCACGGCGCTACAATCCGTCCTGGAGTGGTTGGGAAATAATTGACATAATAAAACAAGAAACGGAGAGTAGCAGCGAATTGAAAAAGAGTTTAGAACAAAATGAACAGCTTCAAAGTGAGGTGCGGTTGTTTTACAAGCAATTCTACTGGGACAGGTTCTGGGGGGATGAGGTTCCGGTACAGGAGATCGCGGAGGAACTATTCGACACCGGTGTAAACATGGGTGTTCGCAAGGCGGTGAGCTTTCTGCAGGAGAGCTTGAATCTTCTGAACAGGAATCAAAAGAGCTATGCCGATATCGGCGAGGACGGTCTCTTTGGTCCGACTACACTTAGAACACTAGAGACTTATTGCAAAAATGACAAACCTTCATCTTTATTGACGGTAATGAACATACTTCAGGGTATGCATTACATCGAACGTATGAGAAAAAATCCTGTGCAGGAGAAGTATGCACGAGGGTGGTTGAAGAGAGTCAAAATCTCGAAATAAAGGCACTGTTTTTTTTATCAATCATGCAATTGTTATTGCCGCGTTTGGATACGCACGTCGTTATTCTCGCCTGTCTGTGCGATGCGCGCCCTGCACCGAGGTGATACAGGGCACGCAGACAGGCGGAAGCGGGAATCCAGACATAGAGAGAGCTGGATGTCCCTGTGTCAAGTACGGGGCGGGCTTAGTCAAGCCCTGAATGACAATGCACTATATTTTATTGCCGGTTGATTAACTACCATCCAACGGATCGTTTCTAGGGAATAATCATCGTGCATGACGAAGATATAGCGCTTGCCGCAAAGGTTCACTACAGCTTCCTCCCGGACAGCTACGGTAATGAATTCATGGATATTGCCGTCAAGGCGTTGCCCTACGACAGGATAGGCGGGGATTATTGCAGTATTCTTCCGGTAAGTGATGACAAACTCATCGTCTGCATGTGCGATACGGTCGGCCACGGTATCGCATCGGCCCTCTTCGCGGCGCGGGTCAACACCTTTGTCCTGACCCATGCCCTACAGCAGCACGACCCGTGCACCTTGATCCACTCCCTGAATGAGTTTCTCTGTCAACGCTTATCAAGCACCGGGAGATATACGACCTTCTTTGCAATATTTTTCGATCTTAAAAAAGGTACGTTGGAGTG
>JBHHXU010000328.1:0-2284 GCA_046757185.1 Thermodesulfobacteriota bacterium | reverse complement strand
GTCAGCAATCTGAAGATAATCGAGAATGTGGCCCTCCCCATTCTATTCCATACCACCCTCTCGAATAATGACGGTCTAAAAAGGGCGCTGGAGTTGCTAAGGAGGGTAGGCTTTACCGGGGATGTCTGGTCCCTCCCCGGTCCGCTCCCCTTTTATAAGAAGAAGGTGGTTGCCTTTGCGAGGGCGATGGCGCTTGACCCCGATATTGTGATATGTAACAGGTTCCTTGTGGGACTCGATAAGCAGCAGAGAGGCCACATGCTGGGCCTCCTCGATGAGTTCCAGAAGGCGAAGGAGGGAAGACTCACGATCCTTACCACCAGTGAGGAGAGGGATTTTGCCGTCCTCCCGTTGAGCAGGAAGTACCGGATAAAGGAGAAGGGGCTCAGAAGGATTGATGAATAGTTCGCGTGAGATACCCTTTCAGGCGCCACTCCCCGTGGGGGTTCACAATGGATGATATCAAAGACAGGGACCCGAGGTTCAGCCACCTGGAGAAAAAGGTCGGTATCTTTGTGCTGGTCGTCATCGTGGGGCTTCTCGTTGTCATCTTCTTTGTGGGGAGGGAGCAGGACCTCTTCTCACCGAAGTATACCCTCTATACAATCTCAGAGAGCGGCGCGGGGTTTATCAGGGGTATGCCGGTCAAGCTCTCCGGTTTCAAGATCGGCCGTGTGAAGAAGCTCTCTCTCGACGAAATTGCCAGGGTAAGGGTGGCGATCGAGGTAAACAAAAAGTACCAGAAGTGGATCAGGAGGGGCTCCGTGGCGAGGCTTTTCAAGGAGGGCTTCATCGGCGAGTGGGTACTGGAAATTGAGGCAGGCGAACTCTCTCAGCCGGTGCTCCAGGATGGGGAGACTCTCCCCCTTGAGAAGGCGGGCGGCATTGAGGAGTTGGTGAAGAAGGCGAAGCCGGTCATCATAGAGGTAAAGGAGATAATAGATTATATCAACGACCCCGAAGGGGACCTCAAGACATCCCTCAAGAATATTAGGGCCCTCTCTTTAGAGCTGGAGGAGACGGGCAGAGAGGCCAAGCATACGATTGTCGGCGTTCGTGAGACCGTCGGCGAGGCGAACAGCCTCTTAAGCTCCCTGAACGAAAAGGGGCCGAAGGTGGTCGATAAGGTTGATCTGCTCCTCGGCGAGTCGGTCAAGGTTCTGGCCAATGTCGAGACCTTCTCGGCAAAGCTTCCCGCTATCACGGAAAAGACGGAGGAGATTCTTGATAATATGGGGGTCCTTTCCGAGGCGCTTGCAGTGGAGGGGAGCAAGATAGAGGAGCTGATAAGCGATACCGGCGATGTACTGAGGGACAGCAAGGAGCTCCTGGAGGGGATAACGGAGGGGTGGCCGGTGCGGTTGATGATGCCGGAGAAGGAGGGGCTCAGGCTCATTCCCCTCGACGGCTCGGAGACAGGGGGAGAGTAGGGTGGTGTTCAGGTTCAGAGAGATGCCGGTCGGAGGAGGTTTCTCACCTGTCCGGCTGCGCCTGGTCGTTATCATTTTTCTTGTTATTGCCCCGCTCATGCTCCTTGCCGGTTGTGGGGGCAGGACAGACGAGGAGACGCCACGTGTGCAGGAGAGGATTCTCCTCCTCCACGAAAGGGCCGGGGGGGCCCTTGCCGAAGGGAGCTATCATGTTGCCCTTCATAATCTTGAGAACGCCCTCTCCCTCCACCGGTCGGTTGATGACCGGGTAGGCGAGGCGTTCACTCTCATCAGCAGGGGGAGGGTCCTTCTCGTGGTGGGGAGGTACAATGAGGCGGAGGGTGCCTTCACGAGGGCCAGGGAGCTATCCGAAGAGGAGGGCGACAACCGTCTCCTCGCCGAGTCGTTTGCGAGTATGGGCAAGCTCCACAATCTGAGGGGAGAGTATCACGAAGCGATTATGTCGTTAACGAGGGCGATCGACCTTGACAGGAAGATCGGCGGCAGCCAGCTCGGAGGCCGGCTGAATCTCATCGGGATCGCCTATCGCAGTGCGGGCAGCTATGACGAGGCAAGGGGCGCGCTGGAGGAGGCGTTGAAGGTGAATAAGAGGGGTGATATCGATAGGGAGACGGCAAACAGCCACCGGAACATCGGTGATCTCCTCGTTGAAGAGAAGAGGTACAGCGATGCGTTCCATCACTATACGAAGGCACTTGCCCTCGACAAGAAGCTGGGGGAGAGCCGGAAGATAGGGAGGGACCTCGAGGCGCTGGCGGGGGTTGAGCTCCTTGAAAAGAGGGTAGAGTCCGCCGTGCCCCTTTTAGAGAGGGCTTATAAGGTCTATGTCAATG
>JBHHXU010000327.1:0-2295 GCA_046757185.1 Thermodesulfobacteriota bacterium | reverse complement strand
CCTCCGAATAGGGTGGCTCCCCCTCCCTCTTCTTCTCGTCGATGACCCTGAAACCGAGGAGGTTGAAGTAGCGCCTCCTCCTCTGCATCGCCTTCTGCATGAGGAGCTCGAAGGAGGCCTCGGCGCCCTCGTACTGGAAGCCCTGGTGCTCCAGGGCCTTGAGTTCCTGAACGATCTTCTGGACCACCGGGTCTCTACTCGTCAGGTCGAGACCGAACTTCTCCTTCTTGTAGATGACGTTCGACCTGCCCGAAAGGTCTGATATCAGGACACGCTGCCGGTTCCCGACGAGGTCTGGCCGGATGTGCTCATAGGTCTCCGGGCTCTTCAGAACGGCGTTGACGTGGATACCCCCTTTGTGGGCGAAGGCGCTGTCACCGACGTAGGCTTGGCGCTTATTGTGGGCGAGGTTGGCAAGCTCATCGACAAACCGCGACGTCTCCCTCAGCCTTTTCAACCGACCGTCATCGAGACAGTCGATGCCCATCTTGAGCTTCAGGTTGGGGATGATGGAGCAGAGGTTTGCGTTGCCGCACCGCTCACCGTACCCGTTGATGGTGCCGTGGACCTGGACGGCCCCCTCCTTCACCGCCATAAGGGTGTTCGCTACCGCCGACTCCGAGTCGTTATGGGCGTGGATCCCCAGCGATGCGAAGATGCCCTCCTGCACATGGTTGATGATCTGCCCCACCTCGAACGGCATGGCGCCCCCGTTCGTATCGCAGAGGACGATGCAGTCGGCGCCGGCCTCTTCAGCCGCTTTGAGTGTCTTGAGGGCATACTGCTTGTTCATCTTATAGCCATCAAAAAAGTGCTCCGCATCGTAGATCACCTCATCGAAACGCCTCTTCAGGTAGCTAATGGAATCGTGGATAAGCTCGAGGTTCTCATCGAGGGTTATCCTGAGCGCCTTTCGCACATGGAGACTCCACGTCTTGCCGAAGATGGTCACCGCAGGGGTTCCCGCCTTCAGGAGGGCCTTGATATTGGCGTCGTCCTTTGCCCTGACTCCCGATCTCCTCGTGCTGCCGAAGGCAACCAGCGCGGCCCTGGAGAGGCGGACCTTCTTCATCTCTTCGAAGAACTGGATATCCCTCGGGTTCGACCCCGGCCATCCCCCCTCGATATAGTGGAGCCCCAGCTCGTCAAGCTTCTGAGCTATACGCACCTTATCCTCGGCTGAGAAACTGATATCCTCCGCCTGGGTGCCGTCTCTCAACGTCGTGTCGTAGAGTTTAACCATTGTAGTCTCCACCAGATGTTTTATAACACATCCTGTCGCATATCCAAATCCGTTGTGGCCAATTTAGAACGAGCTTCTTAGCTTTCAGGTTTCCCTGACAAGTTGTTTCCTCATTCTTATCTGATACTACCATTTTCAGCATCAATCAGCACAAATTATGCTTTAAGCAATCACAGAGAGAACAGAGAATTTTTCAGGGACACGGATGAACACGGATCATTGGGATGTAAAAAAATCTGTGTGTATATCAGTGAAAAACCGTGTCCTGAATATTTCAGAGATTTTTCTTCTCATATCAAGATATCTCTCCGTGTCCTCTGTGGTTAGTGCATTATCAGGGATCAGTGGATAAGATCCCCGATCCTTCCGAACCGGGGCCAGTGGCTCTCCGAGTTCCAAGACCAGTAGATAATCTTCGCCCTCCCCTTTATCTCATGCAACGGGACCGTTCCCCAGTAGCGACTGTCGTAGCTCCTGTCCCTGTTATCCCCCATGACAAAAACGGTATCCTTCGGCACTTTAAAGGGACCGAAATTGTCCCTCGGGTCCATGCTTCGCGGAAAAACGGCAGTATCGACATGCTGGGCAAAGGATGTATCATCTACTGCCTTGCCGTTGACATAGACCCTCTTGTTCTTTGCCTCCACCACATCACCCTCAACACCGATGACCCTTTTTATGTAGTCCTTTGCCCTGTCACCGGGAAATCTGAAGACAATGATATCACCGAACTTCGGCTTCCCCCAGATCGGTTTGAGGGTAGTAGTGAAAAAAGGAATTTTCACCCCCCAGACGTGGGTCATTCCCGGTTTTGGTATCTGAATCCCGTAGGTCAGCTTCGATACCAGTATGTGGTCCCCCACAAGGAGGGTGCTCTCCATCGAGCTCGACGGTATCTTAAAGGCCTGGATAACAAAGGTGCGTATGATGAGGGCAAGGACCAGGGCGATAACAATCGCCTCGACCGTCTCCTTAATCGCCTTTTTCTTCTTCATAATATCACTGCTGTCCCATTAACTTACCGCTAACGAAAGTTGGTTCAGGTTTTGACA